>CAZWPZ010000033.1:0-10786 GCA_964636005.1 uncultured Eudoraea sp. | reverse complement strand
ATTTTAAACTAAGATAAACAAAAAAGGTATTCTGCAGACTTTACAAGATGCAGGATCTCTGTATGTCTTGTTTCAATCTCTATTGTTGTAATTGCAATACAAGAATGTGTTTGCCCAAAGGGATAGGAACTATTTCATTACTTTCTGTACTCTCTTTTTTAATTCGGGCAGTATATCTCTTTTAAACCATGGGTTTTTCACTTGCCAGATATTGTTTCTGGGCGAGGGGTGTGGAAGTACAAAGTATTGAGGTAAATAGGTAGCATAGTTCTTAACGGTGTTCGTTAAGTTTTTTTCCATTCTTCCTTTGAGGTAATACTCCTGAGCGTATTTACCTATCAACAAGGTCAGTTCCACCTCTTTCATTTTTGATAGTATTCGGCTATGCCATTTTGGAGCACACTCCGGACGAGGTGCTAAATCTCCGGATTTGCCTTTTCCAGGGTAACAAAAACCCATAGGGAGTAATGCTACTATTTCCGAATTATAAAAGTTCTCTTTGTGGAGCCCCATCCATTTCCTTAAATTATCGCCACTTTTATCGTCCCATGGTATTCCAGAACGATGCACTACAAGTCCGGGGGCTTGTCCTATAATCACTATCTTGCAGTGCCTGCTAACGGAAAGAACGGGTCTTGGTCCTAGTTCTAGCTGATGCGCGCACAAGGAACAGCGCCTAATTTCTTCTACTAACTTTTTCATTAAGAAGACGTTTGTTAATAAGCATAGTAATGTAGACTTTCAAAAGAGTGAACTACAAACAAATTCTATCCTTAAAATAAGGGATATTTTTTAAATAGGTTGTCTTCATATTATACTCAATAGCTGGGCAGGGAAAATATTCTAAATTCTTAGGAAAGAGTGCTTTCAGGTAGCTTTATAAGTGTTCCCCCTTGCATTGCAGATTCATGCGCTAGTATCCCCACGCAGGTTATGTTAGCGGATTGTTTAGCATTAGGGTAGGGGTCTTTTTTTTGAATTAATGCATTAATAAATTCATGAACCAGATGCGGATGAGAACCTCCATGCCCTGCTCCTTGAGTAAAGGAAAGGTGTTGGTTGTCGTCCGAATCGTAAACCCCTTTGGTAGTGAAGGCCTTAATTTCCTCAGGAAGCAAGTGGCCATAGTCCGGGCATTCCACTTCTTCAGGAATTTCTGGTTCTGGTTTCTTTGCCGTATGAACAATTAAGGGGTTGCCTTCAATTAGCGGCCACTCTACAGATTTTTTAGAACCATACACCTCAAAACTTTCACGATATTGCCTTGCCACATCAAACAGAGAACGATATACCTGTCCGGTAAGATCTGAATTTCGAAACTTTATATGAGCTGTTTCAACAGCAAAAGGAGAACCATAGTGTTCTATAAGATCTTTTCGAATGGTACCGGATCCAAAGCAGGATACAGATTCTGCCTCACCCCGGGTAAGACCTAAAACAGGACCGACACAGTGTGTGGCATAATGCATGGGAGGGAGACCAGGCCAATAATTAGGCCACCCATCCATATCTTGTTGGTGACTTGCCTTTAGATACTGCACCTTCCCCAAGGCACCGGTGTCGTATAATTCTTTCATATATAGGAATTCTCTGGAATACAATACCGTCTCCATCATCATATAGGTTAGGCCAGAATTTTGGGTTAGTCGTATGATTTCTTCACATTCCTCTATAGTGGTGGCCATAGGTACGGTACATGCCACATGTTTCCCAGCTTTTAATGCCTTAATGCTTTGTATACCGTGTTCAGGAATAGGAGTGTTGATGTGCACCGCATCAATGTCTTTGTCCTCTATCAGGCGGTCGAAAGAAGTATATCGTTTCTCAATACCAAAGGCGTCTCCGATATCATGGAGCTTTTTTTCACTTCGTTGACATATCGCTATTAGATTGGCATCTGGGTGTTTCTGATATATCGGGATAAATTCGGCTCCGAAGCCCAGCCCCACAATTGCTATATTTATTGGATTCCCTTTCATGTTGCTCATCATATTAAATGTTGTAAGTACTACTTTAGTTTAGGCTAGAGGATAAAGATCTGGATGGTCTGTAAATCTTTTTCTAAGTGCACGAATGGTGTCTACAAATTGCTTACATGCTACAAAAGGGTCTCCGCCAATACCCCAACCCTGACTGGAAATGGGTCCCTGGTAGTTTATTTGATATAGTTTAGCCAACATCCAGGCCATGTCTATCTCACCTTCATTAAAGCGAACAGCCTTAAAACTGCTCGGCGAAAATGAGCCGTTTGTCAATACCGAGTAGTTTAGTCTTTTCATCCATGAATTAGTTATGAATTCATCAAACGCATCTGAGGCACTATTCGCATACCAATGATGGGAACAAAACGCAGGACCAATAGTCTTGGCCTGAGCACCATCGAGTATTTTGAAGACCGACTGTGGCGTATCGCATATCCAGTGTATATGAGGATACAAGGAACCATTTATGCCGTATTGGCCACAGGCTTTATCAAAAGCCGCTATTATTTTATAGGCACGCTGCCAATGGCGTTCCTCTGCTTTTGCCGAACCACTTTCCTGAATGGTGGGTCCGGTTAGCTCCCCTCTTCCACTAAGAGAGAGGGTGAAATATGGTTTTTGAGGCATTTTAGCCAATGCTTCAATATTCTTGACAATCTTATCAATTTCCTGATCAATGGTAGGGGCATTTTCGTCAATTACCGCCTGTGTACTCCAATGAAATCCCCATAGATTGAAGTCTTTGTCCCAAAAGTGATCCATTGCTTCTTTCCAGGAATCGGATTCAGGGTCTACCAGCATAAACTCGAAACCGTCGAAACCAGCATGACGGGCTGCGGCAAATTTTGACTTCCATGAATAGGATGTTTGTTTGCCCCTATGGAAATTATCAAAAAGGACTAAAGGATTATCTGGCAGAGGAGATGGAAGAGAAATTTTTTGATCTGGATTGGTTTTGCCAAAGGACATAGAAGAACCAACAACCAAACCTGCCGTAGTGCTAGTTACACTTTTTACAAATGATCTTCTGTTTATCATAATACCTTTATTTTAGAGAGGACAAAAAAGTAATGAGGTGATTAAATTCTAATGCTGTCATTGTATTTTCCAAGCCTTCTGGCATAATAGATTTTTCCATTACGCCGTAAGATAATGGACTGTCAAAGGCTGTAAAATTTCCACTTACATCCATTAATTCTACCCCATTCAGATGCACGTCGATCTGCCTTCCGGTATGGCGTACCCCATTTTTGTCTACTACATACCAACCTTGCCATTCTGGAGCAATTTCTTTTGATGGGTTGAGTATAGCATCGATTAACTGTTGTTTGCTTTTGCTACTTCCAATTTTCGTAAGCTCAGGACCTATGATACCTCCCTTTGCATTAATTTGATGGCATGTGGTACACAAAGAGCTTTTGTTTTTGTAAACTAAATTACCAATTTTACTAGCGTCCTTAGGATCCATTTTGGGATTCGTTTGAGCGGTCAATTCTTTCGGGTTGTCTGTTTTGTTTCGCTGCTCCCACACCGAAATAAGAGTGCTAGGCAAGCTGTTCTTCCTCGATTCAATCCACTCTGTTATCAAGGCCTCCATTTTTAAATCATTCCCACTATGGCTTACATATTTTATTGTGGCATAGTTGAGCACTGTACTTTCTTCTTCGAGCAGTGCGGGTAGCTGATTTGCAAATTCCACAGGCCGATAACGCAATTCTAACAAGGCCGTGGCTCTAGTCATATCGCCAAATGATTTACTTAGAGCTACCATTTTCAGAGCCTCCGTGCTGGCTTTGGTGTACGATTCGGACAAGGAATTTATTAGATTCAGTTGTAGGGTTTCGTCTTTAGAATTTTGTAAAAGTTGAATAAGAAGATTTTCATTCGAACGGATATCCTTGAGATAGGGTACCGCCATCGCTTTTACCAAATCGTTCACCTTCGGATCTGCGAGCAGGTTTTGTAGATAAGACTCAGGGAGGATTCTGGGAATGTCAGCGCTTTTCCCTTCTTTAGCACTATATTTTTCAATAAACTCTGGTTGTAGATGTTTTATAGTGGCTAAAATCGTATCAAATAATTCGGATGGAAAAGTCCCATTGTTAAGCATGGTGTTTAGCTCAGGAAGCATTTCATCTATCCCTTTTTCACCCACATACAGAAGGGTCATACGTATAATTTGTGGATTAGAGTCGGATAATAAGGGGGTTAATTCTTTTTTTGACAAGAGCGAATCTCGCTTAAAAAATACCAACAAAGTCTCTAAACGCAATTGGGGGTCCCTACTCTTTAATAGAGATTCTAATTCTGAAGTTTTGGCATTTTTGGCCAAATAATAACGCGCAATAGTTCTTTCAAAAGGATCTACAGAACGCAAAGATTCTACTAATTCTGAAGTAGTTCTGATGTCATTTTGAAATCGAATAGGTTTTTTTTGTTCGGGTGCTTTTAAAGATGCTGATGCGTCGGCTCGTAAACGCCATATTCTTCCCTTGCCGTGATTTGGATATTGCCGTACCATCCAATCGGTAAAATATAATTCTCCTTTAGAATTAGCAGCAAAGGATACCGGATGGAAAAGACTGTCGCCCTGCACCAGTACATTTGGTTCCCCTCCTAATGAAGAATATTTCGACTTCAGTGGAATTCGAACAAGATTGTTTTCTTCCCAAATATTTGCAAGCATCGTAGCGTTGTATTGGGCACCAAAATTGGTGCGCTTTGCGTCTATGGTTCCGCAGGGTGCTTCCCCCAAAGGAGCCGCATAGGGTAGGGTTCCGGGTAATTCGCCATTCCACGATTGATAAGGATGTATGCCACTTCCCCCATATAGTGATTTATACCCATAGTCGCCTCCCGGTACAATTTCTAGTAGTCGGTTAGGACCTCGGCTGTCCGGGTCGTTATCAGTCACAAATAAGCGACCCTCCAGATCAAAAGTTAAACCAAAAGGGTTCCAGAAACCAGTGGCTATTTCTTCTAGGCCACTGCCATCCAATCGGCAGCGCATAATATTTCCACCATCGCCATAACCTTCAATTTCTGTGCCGTCTTTACCTCTAATCCGCCAATGATTTCCTGCGACATTACCTCTGGAAAAGTAAAGATACCCATCCGTAGAAGTAACTACACCGAGAATACCAGCATGGTCGTAAACGTTTTTTGGCAAGACCATTTGTGCTAGGGTATCTCTAGTGTCACTTTTACCATCGTCGTCATGATCCTTGAAAGAATAAACCGCATCTTTAGTTGTTAAATAGAGAACATTGTCCTTGTCGAAAGCCAAATTCATCCCGTCTTCAATGCTATCGGCATAGATTTCCCAACCCTCGGGTATTCCGTCATTATTCTCATCCGTAGATTTTTTTATTCTATCGAACTTAGGACCTTTATAATCGTTTTGCGGTGTGTGCGTATGCGATTCTAGAACGTATAGAGCATCCTTATTGTCTATGGCAATTCCTATGGGTGTTACTATTACCGGGTCCTCTGTAATCAATTCCAGGGAAAGGTCCTTATCGGTAATTACAAAAGGCAGGTCTTCCTTGTTATTTTTGGAACAGGATATTCCAAGAAATATAAATAACAAGGTGCTTGCGAATAACCAATTTCTTTTGTAAAAAGTACTTCCTTCCATATGATCTTTATACGTACCTATTTTTATAATAATTGTTTTGTGGTCCCTGGAGCTACATCTGAAAATCGAACACCAAATTCCTTTGCAATTTTATGGATTTATCTAAAGGAAAAAAGACTATCAATTGGCCAATTCTGACTGTTTTATATCATAAATATTATATTATCGTAACATTTTAGATAAATTAGTGTATTTTATTGGATGATTTGATATAGTTTCCAAGAGCAATTCACTGTAAGTTATGAAATCTGCCCTAAAAAAATCCCCAATTCCCGATACCCATAGTCTTCTAGTTAAAATCTTAGAAGAGCCCATCTTTGATCCCAATTGGCATTTTCATAGGGAGTACCAACTTTTTGTTGTTTTGAGGGGCAGAGGAACACGTTTTATTGGAGACAATGTGAGGCCGTTTAAGGAGGGCGAAGTAACTTTTACAGGACCTGATTTACCACATTTATGGCAGAGCGACCCGGACTCGGTAACTTCTGAAAAGAACACCTGGTCCAGAGGAATAGTCGTTTATTTTCAGGACGATTTAATTGGGGAGCGCCTTTTACAGAAAGAGGAATCTATTAAATTGCGGACGTTGCTGCAACAGAGTTTACGTGGGATACAGCTAAAAGGAGGTTTAGCTGGTCGCGTAACGGAATTGCTTCAAAAACTGACTACAGCAGAAGGCTTTAAACAGGTGCTGTTAGTACTGGAGATACTACATACGCTGTCGGAATCGGATCAATGGGAGCTTTTGACGAGTCCAGGCTATACCAATACTTTAAAAGAAGGGGATACAGAAAGGATGAACAAGGTGTATAATTATACCATGAATAATTTTAGGAGAAGAATTACTGTTTCAGAAATGGCCGACTTAACCCATATGACGCCTACTTCTTTTAGTCGGTATTTCAAGGCGCATGCCAACAAAACCTTTTCCGAATTTATAAGTGAAATACGAATTGGTCATGCCTGCAAATTACTCATTGAACAGAATGCCTCTTGTAACCGGGCATGCTACGATAGTGGTTTTAATACCTTATCTAACTTTAATAAACAGTTTAGAAGAATTACCAAGACTACTCCAAAGGGCTACAAAAAAAAATATGGTTTTGACATTACGATATAACGCCTAATCCTGCCTAAACCACTAGTAAGTGCCGAACGTACTATAACTCTTTTAAAATTACATCCTTATAGTACACCTCATAAGGATCCCCGGAATGGGCTTGCAGGCAAATACAGCCTTCGCCTGCAACGTTCATGTCTTCTGTAAAATTGGCTGTACTATGTTCATTAACCTTTATCTCAATTGATTTTCCTTTGGCAATAATTTCTATCGTATTCCAGTGGTTCTCTTGTACTACTTTATCTACTAATCCTCTTTCGGGAATTGACAAGAAAACAACTGGGAAAAAATCGGCATTAGGATATCTGGAAGTGTCCGACCTGCATTCATCTACCAAACTACCCCATAAGGAAAATGGTTTTTCCATGTTTTCTGGTGTGTGTTCCGAAAAAAGTTCGATGAACTTTGGCGCTATGCTCCCAATATCTGCCTGATAGCCTCCCACTTCATTCGAATTTGGAATCCTTGCAGTTCTAAAACTTATGCCACCATTGCCCAAGTAGTTGTTCGTATGAAATTTAGTTTTAACAGATAGTTTAAAGTTATCAAATAGCCTTTCGGTACATAAATAATGGCTCTTTTTCAGGGGAGCTTTTAAATTTCCACCTATAATTTTTCCGTCTTCAACCCGAAATACATCCATTGAACCGTTCCATCCTTCTAGGTTTTTCCCATTAAATAAGGTAATCTGGGCCGACTTGTTGCAGGAACCTATACATAGTGAAATGATGAAAACACTTAGATAGTTAAGAAAAATACGAACGTGCATAATTATTGGTTTTGAGGTTATTCTACTACTTTACTGTACCCTTGGATTCTTATTTGTTTAATAGATACTTTACAGCTTCCTCCAATTGTTGGTCCTCACCTTTTGCCATAACCCCAGGTTCATTTTGCACTTTAATGTCTGGTTCCAACTGGTTGTTCTCCAGAAAAGGTTGTCCTATAGGTTTCCAACCGCCCATGGGAATACCAAAATACAAGCTTGGGTCTATCTGCGTCTCCCACCAAACAAAGGTGCCCGTACCGGGAACCGGCATACCAAGTGTTTGTCCGCCATTTTTAATTTTGTAGGCAACGGGGAATAGATGCGCATCCGAATAATTACTCTCCCCCATTAAGACAATAGAAGGTTTAATCCATCTATTCCATGGCTGATATCCTACATTCTGGCCATGTGGAATTATGTCCATATATTTTTTTCCAACTAAGAAATCGGAAAGGACGTCGTGCAGGTTGCCACCTCCGTTAAACCGTGTGTCGACGATTAAGGCATCGGCACTTATATGTTTTCCCAGAGCGTCTTCAATAACAGTACGCATACTAGGATCGTTCATACTTCTTACATGAACATAGCCAAGTTTTTCGTTGGAAAGTTCCAGAGTCTTTTCTCTTCTTGTTTTTACCCATCGTTTATACAACAATTGATTTTCAGCCCTTAGGGATATTGGTTTTACGACCTCCTCCCATTTCTCATTTGTTTCTGGATTACTCAGAGAAAGCAGGACATTTTGGTCTGCTTTTCTGTTGAGTAACTGATAGAAATCCAGGTCGGTCGTGACCGCCACACCATCTATTTTTTCTATGATGGTACCGCTGGTCACTTTGGAGAAAGCTTTGTCTAGTGGACCCCCTGTGAGCACCTCTGCAACACCAAGGTTATTGGCCCTATGTTCATAGTCATATAGGAGTCCAAGGGAAGCGGTTTGGTCCCCATTTTTTTGGCGATGTCTATACCCACTACCAGTATGAGAAGCATTTAGTTCTCCCAACATTTCGCTTAACATTTCAGCGAAATCATAGTTGTTTGTGATATAAGGTAAAAATACACGGTACTCTTTTTTGTAGAAATCCCAATCTACACCCTGAAGATCTGGCACATAAAATTTCTCGCGCACTTGTCTCCAACTATGATCAAAGATATAGGCCCGTTCATCACTTCGCTTTAAAAGCATTTCCCCTTTGGTGTTAATAGGCTTCGTTTTGCCATCCTTAATACCCACTTTCATCGGTTTTCCATCGGCTAAAACCAATAGAAAATCTCCTTTTTTAGAAAGTTCTATGCTTCGGATATTGGCATTTACTTTTGCAAACAACTTGGTTTCCTTACTCCTTAGATACGTAACCCAAATATTATCTTTTCCTTCAAATTGGGTAACGTAATACAACGTATCTCCTTTTTTGGAAAGCACATAATCAGAGGCACTGGAAGTATGTACTGTGAGTTTCTTCTTTCGTTCTCTAAGATTTTCCCAGTCGAAGGTCAATACTTCTTGGTCCTCTTCCTTTGTATCTGCTTTTTTCTTTTTGGCAGATTTTTTTTCTTCCTCTTTCTTTTCATCCGACTTCTTTTCCTTCATCAAACTAAACTCCTCCTTACTCAAATTAAATTGGTCAAAGGCCTCCTGCGTAAAAAACATTCCATAAACATCCCCATCATTTATAAAGCCGTTTTCTGTTCTATTACCTTGACGTGTGGAATACCAAACCATCATTTTACCATCTACTTCCCATTTAGCAGAAAAATCCGAATACCCACTTTGGGTAAGGTTTCGCAAGGTTCCTTCTCCAGAAGCTTCAATAAGACCTACTTCGGACCAGAAAATTCGTTCCTTAGGGCCAAAGTCTACCAAAAACCATTTACTGTCCGGAGACCATTGGTACCACATGTCTCCATCTGAGTATGAGTAATTGTATTCTGCGGGTAGAATGGTTCTTGTTTGTTTAGAACTAAGGTCGATAACCTTTAGCGTGGTTCGGTTTTCCAAATACGCCACTTCTTTCCCATTGGGGGCATAAGCTGGTTGAAATTCTTCTGCCTCCGTAGCAATTACAGTATCCTCTGTAAGTAGCGTAGAGGTGAAAAAATACTTTTCTTCTTCCCTACTTATTGTTTTCGTATACAGGTTCCAGCTGTCTTCAACCTCTGCGGCATATAGAAGGGACCGGCCATCCGGACTAAAACTTACGCTTCTTTCTTGCCAGGGCGTATTGGTAATTCTTTTGGTAGTTCCATGTTCAATACTGCTAACAAAAATTTCTCCTCGAAAAACATAGACAAATTCCTTTCCATTAGGAGATAGCCGCATCTCGGTAAACTGGTCCTTTACATCTACTACTTTTTCGAGGTTTTGCCTGCCGTCAAAGTCTATTTGGATAGTTACTTTTTCTGGATTACTTCCTTCTTTTAAGGTATAAAGCTCTCCATGGTAGCTAAAGCAGAGGGTACCGTTGTCGGAGATGCTCAGAAAACGTATTGGGTGGTTTTCTAGTTTGGTAATAGTTATTCTGGTCGAAGGATCACTTAAGGAACTTTTATAAATATTAAAAGAGCCGCTTTCTTCGGTAAGGTAATAATAGGTGTCATTATCCGCGGCAAAAACAGGATTTCTATTTTCTCCTTCAAAAGAAGACTGTTGTCGGTATTCTTTTGTCAGGAGGTCGTACGTCCAGATGTCTCTGGTGACGGAAGAGGTATGATGTTTCCGCCATTCGTTTTCATAGCCTTTCCTATCATGATATATGAGTTTGGTTCCATCTGGGCTATAAGTGGCATCGTGTGCTGGAGTGGTTAGTAAAAGATCCACTCTTCCTCCTTTAGCTGGCACGGAATAGAGCTCTGCCATCGCTCCAGAAGGAAATTGAACATTGGTATGCAGGTCCTGCCTTAGACCAGAAAAGATAATATTTTGGTTGTCTCTACTGAAATCGCTCGGTTTTTCGTTATAGGAGTGAAAAGTGAGTCGTTTCGCCTCCCCACCATTAGCAGGCATGGTAAAAACATCAAAATTCCCATAGCGATCCGAGGCAAAGGCAATCTGTTTTCCATCATGACTCCATACAGCTGAATATTCATAACTATCGGATAGTGTAAGTGGTGTGGCTGTTCCACCTGCAGCAGACACTTTATGAATATCCCCCTGGTAGTTGAAGAGGATGGTCGAGCCATCCGGAGATATTGCAGGATATCGTAGCCATTTAGGGTTGTCTTGAGCGGTTATACTACATAGGAGAAAGAAGAAAAACGAGAAGGGTAACAGAAGGGAG
>CAZWPZ010000032.1:0-2571 GCA_964636005.1 uncultured Eudoraea sp. | reverse complement strand
ATAACCACCAGAAGCGTTGTTGTTGATAAAAACAAGATCTGCCAAGCCGTCCCCGTCGAGATCTCCCTGGGTATGTGCCCACCAGAATTTAGCACTGTCTACAATCTTCCTTTGGGCAAATGCCAACTCTTTTTTTACATCGGTTTCCTTTATAAGTTCTGGTTTTTTGTCCGACTTGCACGACATCAGCAAGCCGTTACCAAGGAGAAGTATGAGTATTACACTTAGGTATTTAATCGCTTTCATGGTAGAATTATATATGGATTAGTTGAAAATTGTCAATGATACGTACAAGTATACAAACATATTCTAAGCCAATCCTCCTAAGCATTTGCCTTATGTAATGAAATATTTGCAGTGTTTCGATTTGATTTACTTTTAGAGCAAATAAATTACGTGCTTTCTGCGAGTTTATTGTGATTTTTGTAAATAACTGCTTGGGGTATGCCCAGTATATGCCTTAAACTTCTGATTGAAGTTAGAGAGGTTGTTAAACCCAGACTCGAAGCTAATACTCGCTATGGTTCTGGAATCTTCAGAACGCAACAGTTTACAGGCATATCCAATTCTTATTTCATTTAAATATTTGGAGAAAGATTGGTTCGTAGCTTTTTTAAAATAACGACAAAAAGCACTTTTATTCATGCAGACTTCCTTTGCTACATCGTCCAGAGAAATAGGGTTTTGAAAATGGTTCATTACAAAGTCATTTACCTTTCGCAACTTGAGGTCTTTTTCGTGCACAGATTTGAGGTAACCACTACTGGCGATGAACTGAAAATTATTGGTCTCCGCCAATAAACTTAATAGCTCTATCAAATAGATCATTCTGGTAATGCCAGGAGGGGTATCGACAATTTTATAAAGAAATTCTCTGGCATTCGTTTTTATTTTTCCATTAAATTGTATTCCTCTTTCCGATTTTTTAATCAAATTGTTTATCCCATTAAATTCAATAGTGTCTTCTAGAGCGTTCGACAGGAAGGTCTTTTCAAAATGCACAATAATAGCTTCCACTTCGAGCCCCTGTTCCATAAAATACTCTGGCCTGTTTTGCCATTTATGGGGTAGAAAGTCGCCCAATAAAACCAAATCTCCCGGGCCAAAAGGTTCCATTGAGTCTCCAATAAAACGCGTGCCCTGTCCTTTTAAAATATAGACCAGTTCCAATTCCTGATGATGATGCCATAACTTAATGAAATGTGGTAATTGGGCATGCCGAACAGAAAAGGACTGGGTATGTATGCTATTATTTCGTTTTATAAAGTGAGAAACCATAAATATTCTTATAGATATTTTGCAAAATAGATATAATATTCTTCAATTATGCAAATATCTCATTGGAATAAGCAAATGTCAAGGAAGATTTTGCTCTGGCCATTACCTATTTTTGTCTTCTTAAAAAGGTCATAGCATGAAGAAGTTAAGAAGTCATAATTGGTTTTTACGTTCTGGCAAAATGGGTTTTATGTACAGGACCTGGCTAAAGAACCAGGGTATACCAGATCATGAATTTGATGGAAGGCCGGTTGTGGGAATATGCAATACCTGGTCGGAACTTACTCCTTGTAATGCTCATTTTAGAGAATATGCCGAACATATTAAAAGAGGGGTTTATGAAGCCGGTGGATTTCCCTTAGAATTTCCAATCATGTCCTTAGGTGAACCTTTAATGAAGCCTACGGCCATGTTATTTCGAAATTTAGCATCCATGGATGCGGAAGAGACCATCCGGGCTAACCCAATTGATGGTGTGGTAATTATAGGTGGTTGTGATAAAACAACACCATCTGCCCTCATGGGCGCGGCCAGTGTAGACTTGCCTACTATTGTGGTATCTGGTGGTCCTATGTTAAACGGAAAATTCAGAGGAAAAGACATAGGGTCAGGTACCGATATCTGGAAGTTTAGTGAGGAGGTCAGGGCTGGGAGAATGTCACAAAAAGATTTTCGGGAAGCGGAAGGGTGTATGTCCCGTAGTAACGGTCATTGTATGACCATGGGTACCGCTTCTTCTATGGCTATTTTAGTAGAGGCTCTGGGGATATCGCTATCGGACAATGCCAGTATTCCGGCACCAGATTCGAGACGGAAGGTATTATGTCATGAGAGTGGTATGCGCATAGTAGAAATGATAAAGGAAGACCAGAAAATATCCGATATACTTACTAGGGAATCCATGATAAACGCTATAAAGGTCAATGCAGCGGTCGGTGGTTCTACCAATATAATTCTCCATTTATTGGCAATTGCTGGTAGAATTGGCGTGCCACTTGAGCTAGATGATTTTGACAAATATGGAAGTACCTTACCCTTACTAGTAAATCTTATGCCGTCTGGTAAATACCTTATGGAAGACCTATACTATGCAGGAGGGTTGCCAGCTGTCTTAAAAGAATTGGATGGAATTATAGACCTGGACCTGCCCACTGCCACCGGAAAAACGCATAGAGAGAATATTAAAGACGCGGTTTGTTATAACAGAGAGGTTATTAAAAGTATAGAAGAGCCGCTGAAGTCCGAAGCCGGCATTGTTGTCTTAAAAGGAAACTTGGCGGTACATGGTGCAGT
>CAZWPZ010000031.1:0-27248 GCA_964636005.1 uncultured Eudoraea sp. | reverse complement strand
ATTTAGGTACATAGGAAGGGTTGCGACGAGTGTTTTTCCTTCTCCCGTTTGCATTTCGGCAATTTTCCCTTGATGTAAGGCAATACCTCCAATTAATTGAACGTCGTAATGGATCATATCCCAGGTTACCTCTTTACCTGCAGCGTTCCACGAATTTTTCCATAAGGCATGGTCGCCTTCCAGACTGACGTATTCTTTGGTACCCGACAATTGGCGATCAAATTCAGTAGCCTTGACCTTAATAGTGCTATGGTTTACAAAGCGTTTTGCCGTTTCTTTTACTACAGCAAAAGCTTCTGGCAGCAATTCATTTAAAGTATTCTCGGTAATTTTATAAGCCTCTTCCTCTAATTTGTCAATTTCGGCATAAATAGCCTCATTTCTATCGATATCCGTTGCTTCCTTGGCCTCTTCCTTTAAACTGTCAATTTGTTTATTTACCTCAGCACAAGCGTCCTGTATGGTTTTCTTAAAACTGGTAGTCTTTTCTCGAAGTTGATCTATATCTAGATTTTCTAAAGCACTTTCGTAGGATTTAATCTGATTTAATATCGGTTGTAACTCCTTTACATCTTTTTTGGCCTTGTCTCCTACAAATGCCTTTATGATGGAATTTAATAAACTCATATATATTATTTTTTCGTACTACACCCTTGAACTTCTTCTAGATACCTATAGCAGAAGAATTGGTGTGTGTAACTTCTTTTCTTTTGTTGCAAAAGCTGTTCCATAGTCCATATGAACCAGAAACATGGTAAAACATGTCAAAATTACATAAAAAAAAAGCCTCAATTGAGACTTTTTAGTGGTATTTGGAAATCTTATTTTAATATTCGTCTTCGTTCCAAAGGTAATCTTCCTCCGTTGGATAATCTGGCCATATCTCTTCTATGGACTCGTATATTTCTCCACCTTCCTCTTCCATCGATTGTAAATTTTCAACAACTTCTAGCGGAGCACCAGTTCGTATGGCGTAATCTATTAGCTCGTCTTTGGTGGCAGGCCAAGGAGCGTCACTTAAATAAGATGCAAGTTCTAATGTCCAATACATGGCTTAATTTTGATTTTAAAATTTTTGCAAAAATAATTTTTAAACGCAAATTCCCAAGAAAAATGCATGTAAAATCATTTTATTTATCAACAATTTTGGAATTTGCTAATTTGATAACGATGAAATCATGGAATTATTAGTCTTTTTTTTCTGGAATCCATTTTATTTCACTTGCCTTTAGGTCTACCGCCAATTTACGTCCTAAGACGAAAAGATAATCTGAAAGTCGATTTAAATACTTTAACACAAAGGGATCCATTGGCTCGTTTTCTTGTAAGATAGAGGCCATTCGTTCTGCTCTTCTACAAATAGTCCTTGCAATATGACAGTATGACACGGTGGGGTGGCCCCCCGGTAGAATAAAATGTGTCATTGGTGGGAGAGAAGAATTCATGGTATCCATCTGATCTTCTAATTGCAAGACGTCTTCCTCATTTATTTTTGGTATGTTCAGACGTTCTTTTCCACTTTTTAGGATCTTTTTTTCTGGATCTGTTGCAAGGATGGCACCTAGGGTAAACAATTTTTCTTGAATAAGTTGTAAAGTTTGTTTGGAAGTTTTATCCATACTTTGATCCCTCAAGAGTCCTAGCCAGGAATTTAATTCATCGACCGTGCCATAGCTATTTATTCGGATATGGTGTTTGGGTACTCTGGTACCACCAAAGAGAGAGGTTTGTCCAGAATCTCCTGTTTTTGTATATATTTTCATTAGCCTTTTTAGGTGATTTAATGTAAGAGAAAGACCTTGGGATGATTAAGACTGTTCTTTGTCTTTTCGTTTATATCCCTCCATAAACTTTCTGGACTTTCGCTTTCTGGAATGCTTCTTATTATACGTAGTAATTACAATATAAATTATTGCCACGGCAGCAAGAACATAAAGAATCGTATTGTCCATAACTCACTTGTTTATATTTTAAAATTAAGGGATTAAATTCGAATTCTAAAATGTTGTTTTGCCTGTGTTGGTCTAAAGAACAAAATGCCAGCATAGTAGAGATCAATGCTAACGAAATGTTCCTCAGAGCAAATAAGATTTTGCCACGTAACGAATGCTTCTTTATTGTGGCGAATATTGCCTAAATAAAAAGTATGCCCTTTCCCAGGAGACAGGCACTTTGTAAGTTCTTTTCTTGTTTTATCCGATTTGAAGTCCCAATAGATAAACGAAGACGACTGGCAGAGTTGCGTTTTTGGTCTTGCAGTGACAATGGATTTTTTAAAGTCTTCCGAAGCCCCTTGCAATGTAATGGATTCAGGATTAAAGTAGTTGACTACTTTTAGGAAGGTATCAATGGATTTATTTTTGTGCAGTTTAGGGATATATAATCCGTTGGTCACAAAGTCGTAGATAAACGGTGAATGTATTCCATGCGCATTAGTTGCACTCCAATAAAATTTCAAGTAAGTCAATAATGTAAACATACGCCTTGTAACTACTGTCGTGAGCGATAAAATAAAGCTCAATTCAAATTACTCTTCCATTTTCATGGAGAGTTCTAGCCATCTGTCCGTTTTTACTTCGATTTCTGTTTCTACTTCTTTCAATTCTATGGAAAACTGTTGAATTTGATCCCCGGAAAGACTAGTATCGGTAAATTTATTTTGTAAGAGTTGTTTTTTCTTTTCTAGCACCTCAATGTTTTTTTCTAGACTTCGATATTCTTTTTGTTCGAGATAACTCAATTTACCAGATTTTACATCCTCTCTCCATGTATTCATCTTTTTCGATGAAACAGAGGAAGTGGTGCTATCTATTTTTGATGCCTCATCCTGCGATGTACTGTTCTCATAGACCCTATAGTCCGAATAGTTGCCTGGAAAATCTTCCACAACACCATCTCCTTTGAATACAAATAAATGATCAACTATTTTATCCATAAAATAACGATCGTGGGATACGACTAGCAGACAGCCCGGAAAATCTAATAAAAAACTTTCGAGTACATTGAGCGTAATAATGTCAAGATCATTGGTAGGTTCATCGAGGATTAGAAAATTGGGATTTTGAATTAGAACGGTGCATAAATAAAGTCGTTTTCGTTCCCCTCCGCTGAGTTTTTCAACAAAATCGTATTGTTTTTTACGATCGAATAAGAATCGTTCTAAAAGCTGTTGGGCAGAAATTTGTTTGCCTTTTTTCAGGGGGATATAATCTCCAAATTCTCTTATTACATCAATGACTTTTTGTCCCTTCTTGACTTCAATACCCATTTGATTATAGTAGCCAAATTTGATTGTCTCTCCTACAACAACCTTTCCGTTATCTGGCGAAAGTCTACCAGTTAGTAGCTGTAAAAAGGTGGTTTTTCCAGTGCCATTCTTGCCAATAATACCAATTCGTTCTCCCTTTAAAAAGTTATAACTAAACTGATCTAAAAGTTGTAAATCCTTAAATTTCTTGGAAATCTTATGCAGCTCAACAATTTTGCTGCCCATCCGTTCCATATTAATTTCTAGCTGCACCTCATGCTCTTGTCTTCTGCTATGTGCCTTTTTTTTGATGCTGTGAAAATCGTCAATTCTCGACTTAGACTTGGTCGTTCTTGCCTTCGGTTGTCTTCGCATCCAGTCTAACTCTTTCTTATATAAAAGTTTGGTTTTGTGTAATTCGATAGCTTCACGTTCTTGACGTGCTTCTTTCTGACTTAAATAATAGCTGTAATTACCCTTATAGGTATATAATTTTCCCTGATCCAATTCTAAGATCTCGTTACACACCCGTTCCAAGAAATACCTGTCGTGTGTAACCATAAAGAGGGTAGTCTTTTTGTTTCTGAAAAACTCCTCTAACCATTCAATCATCTCGAGATCCAAATGATTGGTTGGTTCATCTAGAATCAGGAGATCCGGCTCACTTAGTAAAACGATAGCGAGGGCAAGTCGTTTCTTTTGTCCTCCAGAAAGCTTTGCAACTTTTACGCTTAGATCATCAAGTTTTAGTTTGGAAAGTATCTGTTTGTATTGGGTTTCAAAATCCCATGCATTATGGCGGTCCATCGCCTCAAAAGCTTTTTGGTATTGTTTTTCATTTTCAGGGTTCAAAAGTGCTTTTTCATAATGCGATATGGTCTTTAATATTGGGTTGTCAGAGGCTAATATAGCTTCCTCCACCGTTAATTCCAGATCAAAATTTGGATCTTGTTCCAGGTACCCAATATTTAGGTTATTTCTATAGTTAACTTCTCCTGAGTTGGGCTGATCTTTAGCTGCAATTATTTTTAAAATTGAAGTCTTACCTTCTCCATTTCTGGCAACTAAGGCTATCTTTTGATCTTTATTGATTCCAAAGGAAAGGGCATTAAAAAGAACAAGTTCGCCATAGGACTTAGAGATGTTCTCAACAGAAATATAATTCATGAAGTAACTTATTTCAGATAGATACCAAGCTTATAAAGAAAGGTATAACGAATCGTCAAAATTAATAATAGTATACTTAATAAAGGAGAAAATATTTGATACCCTAAGACCCATAGAAGTAATACAAGGAATAACATTGCTATCAGAAATACGAGATAGCCTAACAACTGTGAAGAGAACTTCCGTTTTTTAAGCAGATAAAAGCTGAGCACCAAGTTAAAAGGCATTGCCCAACAAATATTGAAGTTTTGTACGGTAGAACTGTGGTCGGTCATGAACCATAAAAACACGATCAAGCAGCCAAGAATACCTGTGGTAAAGAACAATAAAAAATCGAACCATCTGGTTCGCCGTTTCCTGGTGTAATCGTTATAGGTCAGTATGCAACATATAGTCAATAACAGTAGTAAGAAAAATAACGGAGAGCTTAGAAAACGACTAGACTTGGGATGGTTTGGGAAGCTAAGAAGGTCCTTACTTTTTTTGACAAAAACGGTCTTGTCTAAAGTGCTGTTATTAAGTTGAAGTCTTACATAATTAGGCAAGAACATAAACTCACTGGGTCTGGCTTCTCTGTCAATTACGGATCCCAGGGCCAGGTCTATTCCAAAACTGGACCAGGAATTATAATTCAAATTTTGCTGTATGAGGTCCCGGAAGGTTTTGGATTGCGTTAGATGGGTGTCTGAAAATTGTAACCGATCGCCCAAGACATTTTTAAGAACTTCAGGAATCTTCGTAGCACAATTATCAAACAAAAAATCATATTTATAATCTCGGTATTGTGGCAGTCGGTTTCTTTGTAGAAACAGAAAAAGCTGCTGCTTATCGTTCTGGTTTAGAGCTAATAGCTGTTCTTTTACCCACCGTTGTTCTAAGTCATAGGTATACATAAAACGCTGAAAATCAGAAACACTTAAAGAATACAATAATTTGCCCCTCGAGAATTTATAATAAAAGTTGGGGGTATTGAAATCAAAGGTCCCATAATTGTATACCTCGTCTATACCGAGACTTGTATCTAGAACTCTTATTGCTGTATGCCCAAAGCTTGCATATAATTCTTCTCCGGGGCCACAGGTCAGAATACTTATTTGTGCACTCGCTGAGAGCTCCTGCGTTTGCGCGAAGGTTCGTAGCGGTGCACTAACTAGTACTAAAAGTATGAGAAGCTGTCTAAAAAATTTTGCTTTAGTCTGCACGTTAACTTGGCTAAAGGACAAATATCAGAATAAAAAATTTTAGAAAGAGGTAGAACGAAAAATATGTTATTTTAGCTGAAATACACAGTTATGAAGCGGCATATACCTCAGATCATTACCTTGATGAACCTTTTTTGTGGCTGCGTGGCTGTGGTATTTGCGGTTCTGAATAAACTGGAATGGGCCGCATTTTTTGTATTTCTTGGTATCTTTTTTGACTTCTTTGACGGATTAGCAGCTCGTTTACTCAATGCGCAAAGTGAACTTGGCGTTCAGCTGGATTCACTTGCAGATATGGTGACCAGTGGTCTGGTACCTGGAATTGTAATGTTTCAGTTATTGGCAATGTCTCAAAGTGGCGGATGGAATTTGGAATTAGGAGAGGCATCCGCAGATTCTACTCATCATGCAATAAGTATTTCCGTACTGCCATTTTTAGGCTTTTTAATTACATTGGCATCGGCCTACCGATTGGCTAAATTTAATTTAGATGAGGACCAGTTAACCAGCTTTATTGGTCTGCCTACTCCTGCGAATGCGCTTCTAATTTTGTCTTTGCCTTTAATATTATTAAATCACAATAGCGATTACATAAACGAAATCATTCTCAATCCCTGGTTTTTAGTCGTACTGACTGTACTAAGCTGTATTCTATTGAATGCAAGAATTCCTCTTTTCGCTCTAAAGTTTAAGAACTGGGCTTTTAAAGATAATGCCCATCGCTATATTTTTTTAATACTTAGCTTGGTGTTACTTTTTACCGTACGTTACCTGGCAATACCCGCGATTGTCTTTCTTTATTTGGTAAGTTCACTGCTTTTTAATTTAGGGGCAAAGGAAAATAAATCTGTTTAATACCTTTTTTATTAAAAGTCTAGCTTCTTTTTACGCAATTCAAAATTTTGCCCCAGATATACCTTTCGTACCATTTCGTCTTCGGCAAGGTCTTCCGGAATTCCTGATTTAAGAATTCCACCTTCAAACATAAGATAGGACCTTTCTGTGATAGCTAAGGTTTCCTGAACATTGTGGTCTGTGATGAGAATACCAATGTTTTTATCTTTGAGTTGTGCGACGATACGCTGAATATCTTCCACAGCTACTGGATCGACCCCTGCAAATGGCTCGTCTAATAGTATAAATTTTGGGTCGGTAGCCAGAGCTCTGGCGATCTCCGTTCTCCTCCGCTCCCCTCCGGACAATAAGTCTCCTCTATTCTTTCGGATATGGCCAAGACTAAATTCTTCAATAAGAGATTCCATTTTCATGAGCTGCTCTTTTTTACTCAATTTAGTTAATTGAAGAACACTTAAAATATTCTTTTCAATACTTAGTTTTCTAAATACGGAAGCTTCCTGTGCTAAATAACCGATACCATTTTGTGCCCTTTTGTACATGGGAAACTTGGTAATTTCGGTATTGTCTAGAAATATTTTACCGCCATTGGGTTTAATGAGACCAACGATCATGTAGAAACAGGTGGTTTTGCCAGCTCCATTGGGTCCCAGAAGTCCAACTATTTCACCTTGATTAACTTCAAGAGAAATACCTTTAACTACTTTCCGGCCCCGGTAGGCCTTCATTATATTGTCTGCTCTAAGTTTCATTTAACCACAATATTCGATAAAGCTAAACCTTTACTTTAGGTCGCCTTCCAGAATTATAATAATTTTAACCAATATCCTGTTCTAAGGCCTCCCAATATTCGTACGCTCTTCTCAGATGAGGAATCATAATGGTTCCCCCGACTAAAGTAGCTATACTTAAGCTTTCCATGACCTCTACTTTAGACGTACCCGCATTCCTGCATTGCTCCAAATGGTATTTTACACAATCATCGCAGCGCAATACAGCAGACGCCACAAGGCCAAGAAGTTCTTTTGTTTTCGAATCAAGAGCACCCTCGGCAAAGGCGTTGGTGTCCAGATTAAAAATTCTCTTGAGCACCTTATTATTCTCCGTCAGGAGTTTCTCATTCATTTTGGAACGATATTCGTTGAATTCTTTAACGGGGTTGGACATCTTTACTTATTTTTTTTTCTTCATTTCGCAACACAATTTTGGAAATAAAGATACTGACCTGATATAAAATGATAATGGGTACGGCAACGATAATCTGACTTGTCACATCTGGCGGAGTAATAACTGCAGCTAAGATTAAAACTACCACCAAGGCAATTTTTCTATACTTTCTTAAAATTTCTGGAGTGACGAGACCAACTTTGGTTAAGAAGTAAATTATAATTGGTAATTCAAAAAGAATACCGCAGGCTATTACAGATGTTCTTACTGTAGATATATAAGAACCAATATCAAATTCATTAAGCACTTCTTTACTTACCTGATAGGTGCCTAAAAAATTAATAGACAAGGGGGCCACAACATAATACCCAAAGAGTACACCTGTAAAGAAGAGAAAGGAGGCAATTAGAATAAAGCCACGAGAATTTTTTCTCTCGTTATCTTTTAGTCCCGGGCTTACAAATTTCCACATTTCGTACAAGACATACGGGAAACCAATTATAAATCCAGCCCAGATAGAGGTCATTATATGAGCAGAAAACTGCCCACCCATAGTTCTACTCTGAATGGTAAAGGGAAGTTCATCTGCGCAAAAATCAGATTCTATAGTAAAGAAGGTGGCAATCCTACAGAGGACGCGATAGGTTGGGAAGTCCATTTTTTTAGGGCCAAAAATAATGGTGTCAAAAATAAACTCTCGCATTATAAAGGCCAGACATCCAATTATTACCACGGCCAAGGTAGACCTAATTAGGTGCCACCTAAGTTCTTCCAGATGGTCCAAAAAAGACATTTCATTTGGATCTTTTTTTGTTTCCGCCATTACAGTATTCCTTCGTTTATAAGATTGTGTAAATGAACGACTCCCTTGTAGTCTGTTCCATCTACTGCCAGGAGTTGAGAAATTCCTCTTGCGCGCATTTCTTTTAGGGCCTTTATAGCTAAAACCTCCACACCAATGGTTTTAGGGTTGGGTGTCATAATATCTTTGGCTTTTAGCCCATTGATATTGTCGTATTTGTTTAACATTCTCCTTATATCCCCGTCTGTCACAATGCCTACTAAATTTTCCTGATCAACAACAGCTGTTACGCCCAGCATTTTTTCAGAAATTTCTACGATAACATTTTTTACATCCGTATCCAGGCCCACTTTGGGTTTTTGATTATTTTGGATAATATCGGAAACGCGTAAATACATTTTTTTTCCTAGAGTACCTCCCGGGTGGTATTTGGCAAAGTCCTTACTACTAAACCCTCTTTGTTCTAGGAGACAAATAGCAAGGGCATCTCCCATCACCAATTGGGCAGTTGTACTGGTTGTAGGAGCAAGATTATTAGGGCAGGCTTCTTTTTCCACAAAGGTGTTTAAGACATAATGCGCATTTTTACCCAAATGTGAATCTGGATTACCTGTCATACCTATTAAAATATTATCCCCTTGTTTTATAAGCGGGACTAACATTTTGATCTCTGGTGTATTTCCGCTCTTGGAAATACAAATTACTACATCGTCTTTTTGAATGGTACCCAAATCGCCATGGATGGCATCTGCTGCGTGCATAAAAATGGCTGGAGTACCAGTAGAATTTAGAGTGGCCACAATTTTCGAAGCGATAATGGCACTTTTGCCGATTCCTGTAACAACAACCCGGCCCTGACCTTCTAATATAATTTGTACGATCTTAGAAAAGTCCTCATCCAGGTAAGTGGCTAGTGCAGCTATTGCTTCACTTTCTGAAAGGATCGTGCTTTTAGCCGTAGCCAAGATTGTCTTAATTTTGCTCAAGTTAAAAATGAAATTTAGTATTAACTGCTAGAGTTTTATTATTTTTTTAGGAAACAATTTTTAAAAGAATGTATTATATTTAAGAAAACAAAATTACACAAACTTATTTTATAGAAGTTTCTAAACTATAACAAATTTTTTAGCACAATTCCCTTCCGAAGAATCGTAAAAATTTAACTTGATGTCAATAAAAATGGTTATCTTAAAAACGAGAACCAATTCTTAACTATCTAATGGAATTAAATGAAAAGGAGCTGCATGCAGCATTAAAGAAGTATTTTGGTTTTTCCAAATTCAAAGGCCTGCAGGAGGCTGTAATTAAAAATATTTTAGAGAACAGAAACTCATTTGTTATAATGCCTACTGGTGGTGGAAAATCTCTTTGCTACCAGCTTCCAGCCCTACTTAAAGAAGGAACAGCAATAGTCGTCTCTCCGTTAATAGCGCTGATGAAAAATCAGGTCGATGCCATACGCGGTGTATCTGCTCATCCTGGTGTTGCACATGTTTTAAATTCATCCCTCACTAAAACACAAGTAAAAGAGGTCAAGAAGGATATAAAAGAGGGCATTACCAAATTATTATATGTCGCACCAGAATCTTTAACAAAGGAAGACTATATAGAATTTTTACAATCGGTCACCTTATCTTTTGTGGCTATAGACGAGGCTCATTGCATTTCGGAATGGGGGCACGACTTTAGACCAGAATATAGAAATCTGCGGCAAATCATTAATCGACTGGGAGATGCCATTCCCATTATTGGACTTACGGCTACAGCTACTCCTAAGGTGCAGGAAGATATTATTAAAAACTTGGGCATTGGGGATGCCAGAGTATTTAAAGCATCCTTTAACCGGCCGAATTTGTTTTACGAAATAAGGCCCAAGACAAAAAATGTAGACGCCGACATCATTCGTTTTGTTAAAAAAAATGCAGGCAAATCGGGAATAATCTATTGTTTGAGTAGAAAAAGAGTTGAAGAACTTGCGCAAGTGCTACAGGTGAATGGTGTTAGTGCTGTACCGTATCACGCGGGTTTTGATGCAAAAACTCGTTCGAAATACCAAGACATGTTTCTTATGGAGGACGTGGATGTGGTGGTAGCAACCATTGCTTTTGGAATGGGAATAGATAAACCAGATGTTCGATTTGTAATCCATCACGATATCCCAAAGAGTATTGAGAGCTATTATCAAGAAACCGGAAGAGCTGGAAGAGATGGGGGTGAAGGACATTGTTTGGCTTTCTATTCTTATAAGGATATAGAGAAGTTAGAAAAGTTCATGTCTGGGAAGCCTGTAGCCGAACAGGAAATTGGCAATGCTCTTTTACAGGAGATCGTGGCCTATGCAGAAACATCTATGTCGAGAAGAAAGTTTATCCTTCATTATTTTGGGGAAGAGTTCGATGCAGAGAATGGAGAAGGAGCCGATATGGACGACAATGCAAGAAATCCAAAGCCTAAAGAAGAGGCCATGGAGAGTGTTGTAAAGCTTTTGAAAGTGGTACAAGGCACCAACGAAAAGTTCAAAGCGAAGGAGATTGTCTTAGCACTTACAGGTTCGTCTAATGCTTTAATTGCTTCTCATAAGACCAATGAAAAACCATTTTTTGGAATTGGCTCTGAAAAAGACAAAGGTTATTGGATGGCCTTAATAAGACAAATTCTCGTGGAGGGATATCTGCGAAAAGAAATTGAGCAGTACGGTATTTTGCATCTAACAGATTCTGGTAAGGCATTTCTGGAGAACCCTGTATCCTTTATGATGACAAAAGATCATGTGTACAGCCCGGAAAATGATGAAGCTATTGTTACTGCTGCCAAAAATGCTGGGGGTGCTGCGGATGATAAGTTATTGAAACTATTAAAGGACTTAAGAAAACAGCAGGCCAAAAAATTAGATGTACCTCCATTCGTTATTTTTCAGGACCCATCCCTGGAAGATATGGCACTAAAATATCCTATTTCTATGCCAGAATTAGTCAATATTCATGGGGTTGGCGAAGGAAAAGCTAAGAAGTATGGCAAACCATTTATCGAACTGATAAATCGGTATGTAGAAGAGAATGACATCATGAGACCAGACGACCTTGTTGTGAAAAGTACTGGTGCCAATTCTGCTCTAAAGCTCTATATTATTCAAAATGTGGACCGAAAATTGCCATTAGATGATATAGCTTCGGCCAAAGGCTTGGAAATAGATGAACTAGTAAAGGAAATGGAGCAAATTGTCTTTAGTGGGACTAAGTTGAATATTGGATACTGGATTGATGAAATTCTCGATGAAGATCAACAAGAGGAAATACACGACTATTTTCTAGAGGCAGAAACGGACAATATTGATGAAGCTCAAAAGGAGTTCGATGGTGAATACGAAGATGAAGAATTGAGGCTTTATCGACTAAAATTTATGAGTGAAGTAGCCAACTAATTACCAAATATTAATTGTATTGTTAAATGAAAAGGATGCAATTTGCATCCTTTTTCTTTTTGAGAATTTAAAACTTATTGGCGCCAATAAAGGCCATTATTACGCCAAAATATAGAATTGCAAAAACCAGGTAAATCAATGCAAGGGCCATCCCTACATAAGAGAGTATTCTACCTGTTCGTACACTTTCGAAACCTGTATAGTTTTGAGGATTCTCTTTGTAAAGTTGAGATGCATTCTTCGCATTGACAAGGCCTATGATGCTAAAAATAATAGCAAACGGGCCACAACAACTTACAGCTCCAATAATGGATATTATTCCCATGGTTAAAGCCGTGCTTGCACCGGGCAATGGTATGGTATTCATGGTCTCTTATTCTTGAAATTGTTCCGTCATTATTCTTACCTGCTCCATATACGCGTCCCATCCGCCAATTTGATAGATATTGTAGACTGCAACAGAGAAATACAAAAGACCAATGATTATTCCAATAAGTGCCAGTATTTTTGCAGTTTTTACCTGGCCGTGATTCGAATAGCCTTCTGGGTTTTCTATAAGTTTTTTTTCATCGTTTTTTACCAGATAAAATGCAATTCCCGCTATAAGAGCACCAGGTAGTCCGCCAAAACAACAACATATATAGGAGAGTATAGACAAAATGATGGCAAGGGTAATATTTGGAAGTTTTTCCTGTTCCATAGAACTCAATTTAAATAAATTTCAATAGATAATTAATGAGAATAAACCCGACAGAGGTTATTGCTAAAAAAATAATAATTGTATTCCCATATTTCAGGGAGAATAGATGATCCAATCCAAGAAAAGCCATAAGAAGAATCAAGGGATAAATCGCAGGATACATTTTGAATGCCTGAATAAACTCACCCTCAAACAGAAAAAGGACAGATCTTTGGAGTCCGCATCCAGGACATTCAAATCCTAAGAGTTGCTTATTGAGACAGGGAATCATTTTGCCTTCAAAAGCGAACGAATGCAGAAAATAACCCATTTTGATTGGTTCTTTGATTTCCTTTGTAAATTACTATTATTTTTAATGTTTAAAAATAAATATTCCTATTTATTTTATTAGACCAAAACGGGGGATTATGTAGCCCTAATGGAGTTCTAAAATCAGCAAAGATTCTTATGGCAAAAAAGCATTCCTGGCAAGTAGGGGACAAAGTAGAAGTGTTAGATGAAAATCTACAAGGGGCTATTGTAAAGATTTATGAGGATAGGGCGTTAGTACATACTACAGATGGTTTTGATATTTACTTTAGGCACGAAGAATTAGTTGCAGCTTCTAATTCCTCTGCTTTACAAATACGAACCGAGGCTCTGCGAAATGCTATAAAGGAGAAAGAATCTGTGAAGCGCAAAAAGGTCTTAAAAGTGAAACGAAAAGACCGGAATGCTCCCACTCTTGTTATCGATTTGCACATAGAGAAGTTGGTAAAAGAGGTAAAAGGACGAAGTAATTTCGATATTTTAAACATACAATTAGAAACAGCGAAAAGGCAATTAGAGTTTGCTATTGCAAAACGAATACCAAAACTTGTGTTTATCCATGGAGTTGGAGAAGGGGTATTGAAAGAAGAATTAAATTTTCTTTTGAAGCGGTACGATCAAGTCCGTTTTTATGATGCCAATTATCAGAAGTATGGTATGGGCGCAACAGAAGTTGCAATTAAGCAGCCTTAAAAGGTCTATTCAGAAGTTGTGATATCACCAAAATCGTTAATTCTCAGGTCGGTTATGCGTTCGCCCTTGTCGTTTACCAATGAAATATTATTCAGGCGTATGTTATGTTCAAATACGGTACTGTCTGTAGGACTTTGGGTTGTAAAGATCTTAACACTGCCACCTTGCGCGTTTAATTCCTGAATAACAACAGGATCTAAGGGCGGGACATCCGAACAGAAATAGTCTTTAGCAACATTTCCAGAAAAACTTCGATAAATAATCTGAGACTGTGATGGGATACTACTGGTTATCGTATCCTCTGAAACCTCGTTTCTGAGAACACCAGTTTGTAGTTTAAGGATTAAAGATTCCGTAGTATTGAGTTTAAAAAAGAGTGTTGAAGCAGTGGTCGGACTGGTTTCACAAAACATTATTGCTGCGTCATCAAAGTCAATTGTCTCTATGGTTAAATCTCCATCATCACATGAAAAGGAGAGACATAGTGCGAGTAAAAGAACCACTTTTTTCATACGCCAAATTTACATGAATTTAGTACGTAAATCCTATTTTATTAAAATGAATTTATAAGCGAGTTAGGATAATTTGGAGTATTTTTGGAGCGGCAAAAAAGAGTGTGTTCGATGAATAAGATATATTTAGACAATGCAGCTACTACTCCCCTGAGAAAAGAGGTTGTTGAGAAAATGCAGGATGCTCTAACAGATTGTTATGGCAATCCTTCTTCTACACATGCTTTTGGCCGAAGTGCCAAAACAGAAATTGAAAAGACTAGAAAGGAAATAGCCAGTATTTTAAACGCGCAACCTTCCGAAATTGTCTTTACCTCAGGAGGTACCGAAGCAGATAATATGGTGCTTAGATCGGCGGTTAAGGATTTGGGTGTTAAGACTATTATAACTTCTAGAATTGAACACCATGCCGTTCTTCACGTGGTGGAAGATTTGGTCAAGGAGTTCCCTATTAAGGTAGTTTATGTCAAGGTTGATAAACATGGTGACCCTGACATTGGGCATTTAAGAGATCTATTGTCTGCCGATGATAGCTCAAAGCTGGTTTCTTTAATGCATGTGAATAACGAAATCGGTAATTTGTTAGACCTGGACAGCATTAGTTCCATGTGCAAGGAGTTTGGGGCTTTATTTCACTCAGACACGGTGCAATCTATTGGGCATTTTAGATGGGATGTCCAGAAGACACCCATAGATTTTATGGCTGCCGCAGCTCACAAATTTCACGGCCCCAAGGGAATAGGTTTTGCTTACATAAGAAAAGATATAGCACTACGGCCACTATTACTTGGGGGGTCTCAGGAGAGAGGACATCGTGCTGGTACAGAAGCTCTTCATAACATAGTTGGCTTAAGGGAAGCTATGGTAGCTGCGTACAACAACCTAGAGTCCGAAAGAGCCTATGTTTCAGAGTTAAAACGTTATTTTATCGATCAGGTTAAGGAAAAGTTACCAGGAGTGGCCTTTAACGGCCAATCCGAAAATTTTGAGAAAAGCACCTATACCCTGGTAAGTTTAAGATTGAATGTGAATGAAGAAAAGGCCTTGATGTTACTTTTTCATTTAGACCTAAAAGGCATTGCGTGTTCCAAAGGTAGTGCTTGTCAGTCAGGGGCTACTAGCGGCTCCCATGTTCTCCAGGAAATTTTGTCTGAAGAAGAACTTAAACAACCGTCTATTCGGTTTTCATTTTCAAAATACAATACCAAAGAAGAACTCGATTTTGTTATCGAGACCTTAAAAGAATTCTGCGTCTAGCTTTCTTTTTTTGATTTGGTTCTTTCCCGATCGTATGGAAATTTTCGAACCAACTTCTTCATCATCTTGTCGATAAGGTCGTAGGTATTTCTACCGGATTTTTTTGTGATTTTATTCTCGTATTTCCACAGGAGTTTTCCGGTATTTCCATCACTTATTTTTATTCCAATCCTACCAAAATCGGCATCACCCGAAATGTAATCCAGAAAACTAAACTCGGTTGGGATACCGTTCGAAAGTAAAATGTTCAAATCTAAGTTTCCACTGATGATTCCATCTACTTTTAGAATTTCACATAGCTGATGAATCGTATAGGTGTCGATATTGGTATAGTCTATTTTATTCTGTGCTAGAATTGCATTTGTATTTTTAGTGTTTTGAAATTCTACAGAAAATTTCTTTTTTTTCTTCCCAAGACCAAAGTAAGTTTCCAAGGCATTTTGAACCGCGTAGCCTTCTTTTTCTTCCAACTTTTTTAGTTCCCTTTTATCGACATCTTCCTTGAGGTCCAGATGAGTAAAGAAAGGAATAATGGCCAATATTTGGTGGTTTGCGCTTAAGGTTTCGAACTTATTACTCTCGTATACATTTTTTTGTGCATGCAGTAAGGTCAGAGACAGCAGACTACCTAAAATCAAAAACTTCTTCATTTTCTTGTTCTAAAAACGCATTCCTAATTTCACATTAAAAACACGTGAGGTCATAAAATTGGGTACAGCAAATTCTTGCTTATTATCCACATCCCTTACCCAGGTATTGGTGATAGCATTCTGGTTATTAAAGAGATTGTAAATCTCAAAACCCAAGTTGAGCTCTTCAAAGCTATGCAGCCAATGTCCTTTGGGGTAAGTATCGTTGATGCTTGCAAAAATATACGAAATACCTAAATCTGCCCTCTTATAATCTCTTAATCTGTTTTGGTATTCATAAGGATCGGCATAATTGGGTGATCCACCAGGTACTCCGGTATTGTATACCAAATTTAAATACATTCTCAGTCTAGGTATGGATGGGATGTAATCCTGCCATAAGACGCCTAGCTGAAATCGCTGGTCAGAAGGCCTTGAGATATAGCCTCTATTATCAATATTCTCTTCGGTTTTTAAGAAACCTAAACTAACCCAGGATTCGGTACCTGGTACAAATGCTCCATTGAGTCTAAAATCAAAACCATAGGCATATGCGATTGCATTGTTCTCGGCGGCATATCGAATACGAACATCTTCCAGAGTGTATGGGTTTACATCATTTAGATCTTTGTAATACGCTTCACTAACTAATTTAAATGGTCGCTTCCACAATTCGAAACTATATTCATTGCCGAGAACAATATGAAAGGATTTTTGTGCTTTCACTCCTGCTTGAATAGTACCGGTTTGATCTCTTAATTCTCTGTAAAAAGGAGGTTGTTGGTATAAGCCAGCCGCTAAGCGAAATAACATGTCTATGTTCCACGATGGTTTTAATGCAAATTGCCCTCTTGGACTTAAAATAAACTGAGCGTTACTGTCAAAACCTTGTCCACTTAAAACCCAATACTGTGCTCTGACTCCTAAATTATAATAGATGTTATTGGAATTCCAAAGCGTTCTCTTGCTGTATTGTAAATAGGCAGACAAACGATTGGTTTGTACGAAGTTTAAAGCAGAGATGGAGGTATAGGGTTCTATATCGGCTGTAAATGGTTCTTCGGGTTGGTTATTTTGAAACTCTTCTAAAGGCGGCCTTACCGAGAAGCCAAGAGAATCAATAAACTCTGATTCATTAATTTGATCTCGAATGTCTTCATAGGTATATTTTAATCCCCATTCCCAACTCGACTTATTTTTGGTGTATAGGCCTTTATGTGCAATATTTACGATTAATGCATCCAGGATATTTCTGGCTCTATTATACTGACCTCCAATACCTCTAACGGAACTAATGCTACCCAATTCGTCACCAGTGAAGTCGAGCTCTATTTCTCCAAGTTCATATTGTGCGATTACATCCGAAAACTCTTCTTCCACTGTGTGGTAGACCGAGCTAATTAGACTCAAAGAAAGATTATTGGTAGGAGTGAAGCTTGCTTTAAGTCCTCCCATTTCAGTAGTGTAGGTATTGTCTTCCTGTCCTTGAAAAAAAACGAACAGCGATTGAGGATTATTTATTGTGCCAAAATTGGTTTGCCTGGTCAAGGGGGTATTTTGGTAGTCATTCAAGGAAAGATTTCCTAAAAAACTAAGCGTAAAATTAGAATTGAACTGATACCTGAGATAGGTTTGTAAATCTGCAAAGATGGGAGTGAAATTTGTATTGGTATCCTGACTATTGACTAAAATACTGTTGTTTCTATATCTGGCTCCTGTGATACTAGTAAAATTTTTGTTCTTAGAGATGGTTTCGGCTGTTACAGAAGCTCCTAAAAGACTGGCATCAATGTCCAGGGCAAATTCAGAAGGTCTTTTGTACCTGATATCGAGAACAGAAGACAATTTGTCTCCATACATGGCCTGAAAACCACCAGAAGAAAACTCCAGATTCTGAACCATGGAACTATTTACAAAGCTTAAGCCTTCCTGCTGGCCGGAACGAACAAGAAAGGGTCTGTAGACTTCCATGTCGTTTATATAGACGAGATTCTCGTCATAGTTACCACCTCTTACAGCATATTGAGTGCTTAGTTCATTGTTGGAGGCAACCCCTGGTAAAAGCTTAAGAACATTTTCTACGCCCGCATTGGCTCCAGGAATGGTTCGGGCGAGTGAGCTCGAGATAGTGGTTATTCCTTCTGCACGCTTTTCCCCAGTGGCCGTTACTTCAACCCCATCTATTTGCTGAATACTCTTGTTCATTACAGGGTTAAATTCAAATGTTTCGTTGGTGGTGAGAATTACATCCTCTAAGATTATATTTTTATATCCTATATGGGAGAATAAAATGGATATTTCCGTATCGGCGACAACTTCTAAAACATAGAAACCTGTAGAATCAGTGAAGGAACCTTTACCGTTCGATAATACATTTACATTAGGGATCGGTTGTTTATCTCCGTCTAATACTACACCCGTAATAGTAGCTTCTTGAGCAATCAACGGACTTGTAAAACTTACAAGGGAAATAATTAAAATCAGTCTGGACCAGTTCAATTAGTTACTTTCTGAAAAAACTACTGCTAAAAGTAGAAGTATTACCTACGTTATCAGTAACGATCAGTTTAAGATCGCATTGCGTTTGATTCCATATTTTATCGTCAAAGTTGTAGGTGAGTGTATTGGTTTTTGGTTCGTACTCCATCAATATCCATTCCCCATTGAGCGTGGCCGTGTAGGTGTTAATACCACTTAAATCGTCCGTTATTTGTATGCTGAGGTAGCGATAATTGTTTAACCATTGCTTTTCCTTAAAGTTTTTTGGACGAATTTTTGGTGCAATGGTATCCTTTACTAAAACATACCTTCCCAGGTTTCTTGTTTTAGTCGAAAAAGTACTCTCCCGCTTAAATGTTTTCATATAATTTGGCCTATCCTTTGCATCCAGCCATGCTATAAACATTTGCTTTCTTTGTTCTTTGGGATAGGAACTTACGTCAAAGGTTATCGTAAATCGTTTATGTGCTGGAACGGTGCTATTGTGAATTTGAACCGTATCCTTCCCTGGTTTAAGTTCCAAATACAGGTTCTCATAGAAGGTACTGGGTGGGAAGTATACCTTTGCTGCATCTAAGTCATAGGTATGTGGTTGCTTTACAGTTAAAAAGTGTTCTGTTTTAAATTCTTCCTTCTCTTCTTCTAATATCCCTTCTTTCCCTTCTACGGGAATAATAAGAGAAACGGTATTGTTATGCCAATCCTTGATACGTATTTCTACCTGGTAAGATAAACCTTTTCTTACCATGATTTTTCCATCTTCAAATAGTTCTTTATAGAGGCTTAGTTTATTCGCAGGTTTACGAAAGCAATACTGTATTCTTCGGTTCTTTTTGCTGTAATGTTCATAATCAATCAGCGTGTTAATGTATCTGGTTTCGCTAAAAGAGAACTCCTTAAACTCAATATGGCTATAGGTTCTTCCGTTCACGAGCTGCTCAATAGAAAAAACACCATTTTTATTTGCTGCCAAGTCCTGCCTGTCATAGGTTTCTACACCAAAGCCTATTTTACCCAATGCCAATACTTTATTGGCCAGGTAGGTACCGTCCGATTGTTTATTAAATTTTATTTGGGTTTTCGATCCTCTATTGTTTACCATGGCTCCGTCACTTAAGGGATAAGCATAAAGAGAGAGTAAGCTTGGGTCAGTAGCATCCCGAATATCGTAGCCATATAGGAGGGGATTCGTAGGTTTTTCGGTGATGGTTTTTCTAATTTCAAAATGCAGATGTGGGCCAGAAGAACCCCCTGTATTGCCAGAATATGCTATCAATGCACCCTTTTCTATTTCAAATTCTCCAAATTCGGGAAAAACCTCTATTTCGTAAGACTTTTTTTGGTATTGAATTTTCTTAACATAAGCCTCTATTTCTGGAGAAAATTTTTGCAAATGGCCATAAACAGAAGTAAACCCATTGGGATGCGCTATGTATATAACTTTGCCGTATCCCCAGAGACCTACTTTAATGCGCGTAACCGTACCTTCAAAAATTGCGTTGACAGGTAGACCTTCTCTTTGCTGCGTTTTGATGTCTATACCGGCATGAAAATGATTCGATCTTAGCTCGCCAAAAGTTCCTGCCAGGATCAAAGGAATTTCCATAGGAGATTCAAATACATCTTTTGGATACTTATCTTGTCCTACAAGGGTCGCTTGAAAAACATAAAGAAGGCAAAATAGAAGTATTCTCATAGCTGTAAGTTATTGCGAATTTAAAGAATAGGAGTTTAATTCAAAAAAGAAGTATCCAATCGGAATAGTTTTTTTAAGATTCTTATTTATATGCAAAAGATTTTAGGGAATTAAAGAAGTCTTTAAGAATAAATGCCAAAAGTATTGCGAAGTCGTTGAGGAATGTTAACTTTGTGTAAATCGCATTGGATTGTCAGATGAGTGAATTGGTAGAAATCGTTGACTCCCTAGAAAACAAGATTAGCAAGTTACTTCATAAAATTGAATTGCTTGGGAATACGAAATCAAAGTTGGAAGAGGAGATAGAGCTTTTAAAAAAAGACAACGATACTAACAGGGACGCCATTTTGGAATGGGAAGAGAGATATAATTCGCTCAAACTTGCCAATTCGATGTTGGGCAGTGAAAACAATAAAACAGAAGCAAAGCTCAAAATAAATTCGCTAATAAGGGAATTGGATTATTGTATTACCCAATTGGCCGAATAGTGGCATAAATAGTATGGGAGAAAGGTTAAAAATAAAGCTTTCGATCGCTGATAGAGTATATCCTTTAACCATTGATCCAAGTCAGGAAGAAGGGTTACGCAAGGCTGCGAAAAATATTGAGCAGCTTGCCAAAAAATTTGAGCAGAATTATGCCGTTAGAGACAAACAAGATGTTTTGGCGATGTGCGCCTTGCAGTTTGCCTCCAAAATTGAGCAAAAAGGCATAGAAAAAAGTGAAGACACGAAAGAGGTTACAGAACGGCTGAAGGCCTTAGACCAATTAGTGAATTCCAAGCTAAGCATAAAATAAGTTCTTTAACATAGACTAAAGTCATTGCCCACATTGGTATATTATTTTTGACAAACTCAACATTAATTTGTTTAAAAAGGGTGAGTTTAGGTTGTAAAAGCAGGCCTTCTTGTAAAGGATCCTTGATCAATCTGTTAGCCCTAAACCTGTTTATAGGGGTTTGTACAAAACTGCCATCAATGTGGGTTTTTTTGTTTAAGAACTTTTGAATAAGAGTTTATAAGGAAGGACTACTCAAGGTGGGTAGAATTAAACGAACCGAATTGGTTTTTGAGGCAGATATAAATAGAGTAATTGGGAACGTTACTCCTGCATAAAAAGCAAAAGGGAAGGCATTAATTATTATAAAGTTATGGACATTACTACTATCGCGATAGCCACAATTGTCGGCTTGGTCATTGGAATAGGTATTGCTAAAATATTGGAAAAAGGAAAGGCGACAAAAACAATTGCCAACGCTAAAAAAGAAGCACTTGCAGTTATTAAGGAAGCCAAAATTGAGGGCGAAAATATTAAGAAAGACAAAATCTTTCAGGCTAAAGAGCGATTCTTGGAGTTAAAGGCCGAACACGAGAAGGTCATTGTAAATAAGAACAAGAAAATAGCGGAATCAGAGAAGAGAACAAGGGATAAGGAATCACAAGTAAGTGGAGAACTAGCCAAAAATAAAAAGCTAAACGAGCAGCTGGAATCCAAGCTGAAAGATGTGCGTCACAGGCTGGAATTGTATGAGAAAAAGCAGAGTGAATTAGAGAAGCTCCACAACAGCCAGGTGCAGCAGTTGGAGGTTATTTCAGGTCTGTCTGCCGAAGATGCGAAAAGCCAGCTCTTAGAATCCTTAAAGGAAACCGCTAAATCCGATGCCATGGCCTATCTTCAGGCTACCTTGGAAGAAACAAAACTTACAGCACAACAAGAGGCCAAAAAAATTGTAATCAACACCATACAAAGAATTGGAACAGAGGAGGCCATAGAGAATTGTGTTTCTGTATTTAATCTGGATTCGGATGATGTAAAAGGTAGAATAATTGGTAGAGAGGGGAGAAACATTAGGGCTCTGGAGTCTGCTACCGGGGTAGAAATAATTGTGGACGATACCCCAGAGGCAATTATTTTGTCCTGTTTTGATTCCGTAAGAAGGGAAGTTGCCAGATTATCGTTACATAAATTAGTTACGGACGGGCGGATTCACCCAGCACGTATTGAGGAAGTAGTAAGAAAAACAGAGAAGCAAATCAATCAAGAAATTGTTGAGGTAGGAAAGCGTACGGTAATAGATTTGGGAATCCATGGGTTACATCCAGAATTAATTAAGGCTGTGGGTAGAATGAAATACCGTTCTTCCTATGGACAAAATCTTCTGCAACACTCGAGAGAGGTGGCCAAACTATGTGGGGTTATGTCTGCAGAGTTGGGATTAAACCCGAAGATTGCAAAAAGAGCAGGTCTCTTACATGATATTGGTAAGGTGCCAAATACCGAAGCAGAAGTAGAAACCCCTCATGCGATTTTGGGGATGCAGTGGGCAGAGAAGTATGGAGAGAAACCGGATGTATGTAATGCCATAGGAGCCCACCATGACGAAATTGAAATGAAAACCCTTATTTCTCCTATTGTCCAGGTTTGTGATGCCATTAGTGGTGCCAGACCGGGTGCCAGAAGACAGGTATTAGACTCCTACATCCAGAGGTTGAAAGATTTGGAAGATATCGCATTTGCCTTCACAGGGGTACAAAAGGCCTACGCTATACAGGCAGGTAGGGAACTGCGTGTGATTGTAGAAAGTGAAAAAGTAACGGATGAAAAAGCCGCACAGCTTTCTTTTGAAATTTCTCAAAAAATACAAACGGATATGACTTATCCTGGGCAGGTAAAAGTTACCGTAATTCGTGAAACCAGGTCCGTAAACGTAGCCAAATAGCCCATAAAATAGTTAAGGAACGTATTGTAATAATGCTTTTGACATAAAGCTATTGAACAAGGAACAATGCCCCTCCAGAAACAATACCAGCAGAAAGGCCATTATTTCTGTCGTAGTAATTATATTTTACATCTACGCTCTTCAGAGCAACTTTCCATACTTTTAAATTGGTAAAAATGTCTGTGTATCGTACCCCAATGCCAAACTGATTGGCAGAATATTCCGAAAGATCGAAATCTGAAGTATAAAAATCCTGTGTTGTGGAATGTGTGTTGTATGCTCCAAAATAATCTACTGCCGATTGGAAATAGAATCTATAGGAAGGAAATACCGTCCACTTCCTGGCTAGCTTAATGGGAATTTCCATACTTGTTGTATGGGATGTTATCCCCCAATCGTCTTTATACAGTCTATAGAAGGAACGCAGTACTAAATATTCGTTTAAAAAGAAGTTTACCCTTGCGCCAATAGAGAATTTAAATCGAGTATCTGGTAATAGCTCAACAGCATCTGCCAAATGAAAATTATCGATAAAGGAATCTTCCACATCACTAAAATATACCCGTTGGAATGGGGTAGATAAAAGACCTCTTTGCTGAATTAAATCAACCAACAAACTACCTTGAATATTTTTTGACAGAATCTGGAACATGCCAAGACCAACGGCAAATGAATTTCTGTTGTCATTGAGAAATGGGGTAAATCTAGGGTTGTAATTGGGATTTCCAGTTATCGTATTCTCTCTAAAAAATGGGTCATTTAAACCAAGACCGCCTGGTGCAAAAGGTCTAACCTCAAAGGGATATATGGGTCTCCATTTGTCCAGAAATATATTGAGGTTGATGGACAACTCCGTATTTTTTTCATTAAATAGCCTGCTATAACTACCTCCAAATCCAAAGGAGGAATAGTCGTATTCTGTTGCCAATGAAACTCTGGCAGACCAATTAGAATTCCTGTCATCGGAGGTGTGGCTGTACGATGCCGTAAAATTATACCATGTATCGTCTCTTGAAGCTCCGGTAGCCGCTGTAAACGGATCGGCAGGTCTCTTGTCGAATGGATTAATATTACTTGAAGAAGCGGAAGTATAGGCAGAAATACCAGTATCAACAGTTAAAATAGCATCTTCACTTAAGGGAACGCTAACAACAATGGCTGCTGTAAGGTCGGTTAATTCCTCTGTACCTAATCCTCCGGTCACGGCTGCATTATTCCCGTCCTGGGCATAGTAACTAGATAAGAAGTTTAATTCCGTAGCTTCCAGTACTCTTCTTTTAAAGTTTTTTGGATTTTCAGGGGTCTCTTGTCCCATAGCAGAGCTTCCCCATAGAACCAGAGATACAAGAATTAGCCAGTGTTTTTGTACTGTAGTCTGCATGAATTCTACTTTACCAGGGTTGTGTTAATTACAACCGCAACCTCCCCCTGTTTTACCTCCATTTGCTCCCACAGCACCCTCTCGATAGGAGTGAAAAACAGCTATATTCCTATCGGAAAGACAGTCAGAAATGGTCATGTCCGGGTCATTTAGATTTACTTTTTCGTATCCTTTTACCGCAACACAACTCTGCAGGCAAATAAGGCAGCCCAGAATTAATCCTATTTTGTATTTCATATTTTATTTAATAATACGGACGCAGAACGATGTACTTTTCCTTCCTCATCGATAATGATACATTCTACACCCGGAATTTGGTTTATTCTATCCAAGCCTATTTCCTTTCCCATAACAAAAACTGAGGTCGCCAGGGCATCTGCTAACTCCGCTTTGGGAGCAAAAACGGTTACACTTACGATTCCTGAAGACGGATACCCCGTTCTGGGATCTATAATATGACTATATCGTTTTCCATCTAAAAGGATGAATTTCTCATAATTCCCTGAAGTAACTACTGCACCATCGGTAATGGGTAGCGTAGCAAAGGCTTTTTCTTTATTCAGCGGATTGGTAATAGCTACAGTCCATGGTTTTCCATTTATTTGGTTTCCCCAGGTATTCATATCGCCAGAGGCATTCACTATCCCGGCAGTTATGCCTATGTCTTGCATAACTTTTTTGGCCATATCTGCAGCATATCCCTTGCCTATAGCTCCAAAACCAATCTTCATACCCTTTTGTTGTAACCATACCGTCTGCTCCTCGTGGTTGAGAATAATACGCTCAAAACCAACAAGAGATACCGATTCTGTTATTTCATTTTTTGCAGGCATTTTCTGCATAGTGCCATCAAATTTCCAAATAGCATCCATGGAGGCATAGCTTATATCAAAGGCTCCATCGGTGAGTTGGGATAATTTTTTAGCTCTATGGATAAGTTGAAACAACTCCTTACTGATTTTACATGGCTTAATTCCGGCGCTGCTATTGATTTCTGAGGTTTCAGAGGTACTATCCCAGGAAGAAATTAGTTTTTCAATGCGTTTTATTTCCTGAATACCCGCTGCTATTGCCGAATATGCTTGTGCAGAATCTTTAGCAACAACAGTAATTTGAAATCCACTACCCATTGCCTTAAAGTCTTTCCGAAATATTTGCTGACTTTTCAGGCTATTGGACATAAACCCAATCACAAGGAAAAATAGTAGTGGTTTCATTCTTTTAGAGCTAGGAATGAATTAATATGCGCAATGTATTGTGAAGGGGTACTTTTTAAATAGGATGTTTTTCCCAAGGTTTTGCCTTGGGCGTCTAAAACGACTACCAAAGGGAAAATTCCATCTTCATTGTAGGCCTCCGCCAGCTTATTGTTTTTAGACTGCTTAATAGGGGATAGTTTATTCTTTTTCTTTCTAGGAAAATCTGCCTGCAGCATGATATAATATTCAGATGCGTATTCTATAAACTCCTCACTTTTCCAAATTTCTTTGTCGAGTTTAATGCAAGGGGCACACCAATCGGATCCTTGAAAAACCAAGATTATAGGCTTGTTTTCTTCACTGGCTCGATTTTTTGCTGTCTCAAAGTCTAATTGCCATTCTTGACAATAGGAAACGGCGCAAAGAAACACTAAATACAGAGAGGCAAGTTTCATTAAATACTAACGTTTGGTCGCTGTTTTTCGTATGCAGAGGAAGCTGCATATCAGTATTGGGATTTATCTGCTTTTGCGGAAACTTATTACAGCAGGATGCCATTCAGTGTATTGAAGTAAGTTGCAGACCATTTTAGCTCTTCGATTCTATCATCCTAATAAAGGCCTCCGCCTTCATGATAGTGGCAAACTCATCTTCTAGACTAACGAGAGATATTTTATGTACTAGGTCTGCACTAAAGGTTTCTCCCTCCTTATTGGTTTTATTAAAACAAGCGGTGGCATCCGATATAACAGTACATTGAAACCCTAAATTTGCACCCATACGTACGGTAGAAGAAATACAGTGATCTGTCGTCAGACCAACGATAACCAGGTTCCTGATATTATTTTTTAAAAGCTGCTTTTCCAATGGCGTATTAATGAATGCAGAATTCTCATTCTTTTCTATCACCATTTCTCCAATTTGAGGTTTAACAATACTTTTTATGGCATTCCCTTTCTTTTCTATTGCTAAAGGGGATTTAGGATTGGTAGAATTATGCTTTATATGGTAGATTGGAAGTCCTTTTGTCCTCCAAAAGTCCAAAAGTCCTTTAGCCGTTTCTTCCGCTGAAGGATTGTTTCGTTCTGTTCCATAATAGGGATATTCATCTAATCCCTTTTGTATATCAATTAAGAGTAATGCCGGTCTGCTTCCTGGATGTTTCATCATTTTCTTACTCTACTTTATAAATAGTCGGATTAAATGCTTTCGATACTACCATGACCTTATCTCCTAGTTTTACATCTTGAACTTCCTTGGAATTTAAAATAACTTTGACAGGATTGTTTTGAATTAAAACGGTAGCAATAAAAACAAAGCCTTGTTTTTGTAAGCCGATGATTTCTCCAAAAAATTTAAACTTACCACTTAGGTTATCGTTTATAAACAATTCATCAGGACTTCCTGAACGCATCACCTTACCTTCTTCGAGTACTAGTACTTGGTCCGTCAGTCGTACTATTTCTCCTAAGTCATGGCTAACTAATACAGTGGTTATCTTGAGTTTGTTGTGAATCTCCGCAATAAAATCTTGTAACTTAGACCGGATATTGTAATCTAAGGCTGAGAGAGGTTCGTCTAAAAGCAGTAGCTGTGGTTTTCCAGCGATAGCTCTTGCCAACGCAACTCTTTGCTGCTGGCCTCCCGAAAGTTCATGAGGCTTTCTGTTGGTCAGGTCGTGCAACTCTACCATGTCTAACAGTAAATCCAAGTCTTTTTTTGTGCCATTTTTTCCTTGAGCAAACTGTAGATTTTCCATAATGGTCATATGAGGAAATAGAGCGTAGTCCTGA
>CAZWPZ010000030.1:0-61777 GCA_964636005.1 uncultured Eudoraea sp. | reverse complement strand
TTTAAAATAAAGCAAAAAGTACGAACCATTATATACGAACATGGAAGATTATAATAGAGAATCTAAATATTTAAGAGCAAAAGAACGAGTAGAAGTTCTCAAAAAGTTCTACGGGAATGTATTCTCCTATATCGTATTCATTTCCGTGCTGGCCGCCATAAACTATTGGGTAAACGAGTGGAGCTATATGTGGTTTTTATGGGCAGCATTTGGTTGGGGAATCGGAATCGTATTTCATGCAATAAATACCTTTAATTTAAATCCTTTTTTTGGTAAAGACTGGGAAAACAGAAAAATCAAAGAATTGATGCAGGAAGACGAAAATCAAAAACGTTGGGAATAATTAATTATCTAAATACCATGACAGATTTTAATTCAGAAAAATTTGAGCAAGCAAAAAAAAGAGTAGAGGAAATAAAAGGCTTCTATGTTCATTTAGCTATATACTTGGTAATAAATATGTTTATTATAGTTAATGTATATATCAGTAAAAGTAGTAGTGGAGAGCAGTTTTGGGAATTTTCTAGCTTTTTCACCACCTTTTTCTGGGGAATAGGTCTATTTTTTCATTGGGCTAATGTGTTTCGATATAATCCATTTTTTGGTAAGAAATGGGAAGAGAGACAAATTCAGAAATATATTCAAAAAGATAAAGAAGAAGCCGATCGATATAAATAAAGCCTTTCGTAGTAAAACCAATTCCAAATACATAAAATGGTTGCCATAATTGTTGAAGATGAAAAGCCTGCTGCCAGGAGATTAAACCGCTTATTAGCAGAAATTGGTGTGGATGTATCCGCTATGCTGCATTCGGTAGAAGAAGCAGTAAATTGGTTCCAGGAAAATAAGCATCCAGATTTAATTTTTTTGGATATTCAGCTTTCGGACGGATTATCCTTTGAAATTTTTGATCTCATAGAGGTGCAGAGCGCCATTATCTTTACCACCGCCTATGACGAATATGCTCTCCAGGCATTTAAGTTAAATAGTATAGATTATTTGTTAAAGCCTATAGATGATGAAGAATTAGAGGCAGCAGTTCGCAAATATCGAAACAGGTCATCGGAAGTAAAACCGCTAAAAGTAGATTTTGAGGATATTAAAAAGTTATTGGTAGATCCCTTGGAAAGAACGTTTAAACAAAGATTTACTATTCGTCTAGGCCAGCATTTAAAAATTGTCAATACCGATGAAATTGAATGTTTCTATAGCGAGAATAAAGGAACCTACCTGGCAACAACTGACGGAAGAAATTACCTTTTGGATAGTACCTTAGAGCAACTTGAAAATGAATTAGAACCAAAGATATTTTTTAGAGTTAGCCGGAAATTCTTTGTAAACATAAACCACATTAAGGACATAATATCCTATACTAATTCCAGGCTTAGTATTAAGCTAAACAAGTATAAAGAGCAAGATATTATAGTAAGCAGAGAGCGTGTTAGAGACTTCAAGTTATGGTTAGAATAATACGATTTAAAGTACTGATAAATAGTAATATAAAAATTAAAATAGATTTTTCTTATAGTTAAAAATAGTACTGTTTTACTCCCCTTCAAGCCGATTGTCATCAAAAGCAGATGGTAGAAGTTTAGGTATTAACTTAATGAAAATTGGCAATAGAACAGCGCCTCCGGGAAGAAGGAAAATAGCTAAAGATGGGATGCTTTTAAATATATCTAGTAACTGATTCTGAACCTTTTTCTTTTCCTCTGCACTCAATTCCGTTCTAGTAGATTTTGTCAAAAGAATTACTAATTCTTTGCTATCGCTGAGCTCTTTCTGCAGTCTTTTGTTATTCCTGATTATTAGCTTATTTACCAGAGCAGCCATTCCATCATAGAACTGTATTGCCAGATTACTGTCTTTTAAAAAGCGTATGGTCCTGGTATTTTTCTTAAAAAAAGAAGTTACCTCTTCAAGAGACAGATCTACCTCTTTTTCTGAAAACCCCAAATCCTTACCGATGGTATGAATAAAGAAGGATTCATTAAGGTCTATCTTTTTGTCTTCCCAAATAGCTAGCGAGGCGACATCTAAAAAATACATGTTTTCCCATTCCATAGTTGTATTTAGAAGCTTTTTCCGATAAGATCCATCAAAGTCTTTTTGTTCACTATCCAAGAAACTCAAAGATGTGGCAAATAAATGGGCTAGACGCTCATCCGTTTTGTTCTTTTGTTTTGAACTTAATGCGTGGTATGTAATGTTAATCGTTAGATATTCTAATCGTTTGGCATGGTCTCTGAGTGTTGTACCTCCCCTTATAAAGTATTTAAACGTAAGGACGTCAATGAATAATAAGGAGTTGGTAATATTACTATTAAAAGCCTTTGTCAACACATTTGATTCTATAAAAACTCTAGAATCCAGGAGGTTTTCTAGCTTTAGAGAAGTTTTATTTCCCGTAAATATCTTTTGATATAAATTGAGACTACTTACATTGAGTTTTTTGTAAAAGCGAAATACCTCTTTAAGGAAAAGGGTAAAATCCTCCGAATTAGTCTCTAGTTTATAGGTGAAATAAAGTGCGGTAAGCAGATTAATTTTAGCCTTTTCATCCTCAGACAATTCATACTCAGGTATAATAAATCTCGGTATTTTTACATTTAAGCCATATACAAACCCGGCCATTTTTAGACCACCATATAAATCTCTGAAATCTTTGAAAGCATCTTGAGAATCCTTGACTAAGAAACCAAATTTATCTATCCAGCCAGAGGTAGAGGGATTCATATAGTTATCTGATTATTACTTTAGCGAATATGAAAATATTAAATTTTAGTTCTTCCGTGATTTAATTTTAGATTTAATTTTTGAAAGAAAAGAAATACCTTAAATACAATCTTGACATAAGATCTACCAAAATAGATAGCTTAGTCTTTACGTAACGGTTATGTATGGCATTATAATGGTACGATGTACTCTGGATTTGGACGTATCCCAATTGCTCAAAAAAAGGATGGAGTTCTAGTCGATGGCTTTGGTCAATACCTGAGTTTCACTATGGAGAGTACGGTGTACCGGACATTTATCCGCAATTTCTAGAAGCCTGTTGACTTGTTTATAATCCAATTCGCCTGAAATTTTAATTGCCCTTTTAAAGGTGTCTATTTTAGAAGTATTGGAGGCGCATTCTTCACAGTCTTCCATATGTTCTTTAGCATGACTTATATGCACTTCCACTTCTTTAAGATCCCATTTTTTGCGTCTGGCATACATCTGCATAGTCATTGCAGTACAAGAGGCAAGACTGGCAGATAGCAAATCGTAAGGTGTAGGTCCGAAGTTATCACCTCCTAAATCTATTGGTTCATCTGCCGTAATGCTGTGCTTTCGAATTTGAATATCGGTGGTAAAATTATCTTCCTGAGAAAGACGAGCTGCGACTTGGTGATCCGTATCTATTTTGGTTTCCTCAGGAAAGTTTATATATCGACTTGCCCAACTACCAATTACGCTACCGACATAAAGTGAATCGCTTTGTCTACTCAATAAATGATCTGCTCCATCCAGGGTTATAAAACTCTTGGGATGGCGGGATGCCGTATATAATTCTTCAGCATTTTTTATGCCTACTACGGTATCCTGAGGAGAGTGCATAATTAAAAGTGCCGCTTTATTGGTATCTATAATTTCTTTAGTGGTAATAGATTTCAGATCATCCAAAAACTGCTCTTTAATCGTAAAGTCCTGACCACCGATGGAAACGGATGCAAAGCCGTTTTTCTTTATTTCATCTATACTTCCATCAAACAAATGGGTCACATGATTCGGATGGGAAGGAGCGCCGATGGTCGCGACTGCCCGTACGCTTTCCATTTTGGAGGCTACAGCCAAAACAGCAGCCCCTCCTAAAGAGTGTCCTATTAATACGCTAGGGGCGTGGTAATTTTTATCCAAAAAACGAGATGCGGCCAAGAGATCGTTTACATTGCTGGAAAAATTACTATCCTTAAATTCTCCTTCACTCTTACCTAGTCCAGTAAAATCGAAACGCAATACGCCAAATCCCAAGGAGGTAAGACTTCTGCTTATATTAGTAATCGCCTTTAGATTTTTTGTACAGGTAAAACAATGCGCAAAGAGCACAAAGTTGTGCGGATTCTGATCTATCGGAAGATTTATTTTTCCAGATAATACATCTCCATCATCGTTAGAAAACTGTACCTTAATATTCCTCATACTTTGTTTATGAAATATGTCGGTTTAATGTTGCTAAACTTTCTAAACTGCTAGAGTTATGTGGTAGAGGTCTATTTTTTTTTCTTTAAGAGTGGTCTTAAGTCTGGATTGTAAAAAACACCAAATTGAAGTCTGTCGAAGTTTGTCTGGCTAAAATGATTCTTTAAATAGCCAATTTGAACACTGAGGTTGTCCCATAATACAATTCCTAAAGCGCCATACAATCGATTCTGGCCAAATGGTTCGTCCTGCATATTGATAAAAATTTCATCATAAAAGTTTAGAAAGAACGTGTTGGTTAGTGGAAGTGTTATTTGGAGTCTGTACCGGGCTCTATTCTCATAATCTCTCAGATTTTGAGAATGGAGGAAACGTTGTTCGAATCTAAACCGGTGTTCAAATAATAGCTCCCACACCTTATTTTTAAGAATAAACTGTTCGAAAATTCTATTCTCAAAAAGAAGAGTTTCACCATCTATGTTTTCGTAGGTAGGGTCTGTTTCGATATAGGCATATCCCACAGTAGCAATTGCCTCAGGATTAATATGGTAGTTAATTCCAGTACGTAACAGGAGTTGGTTAAAGTTAGATGTAGTCTCATAATATCTAAATTGGGCCTCGGTATGCAGGCTAAAGCGTTTGGATAGTTTATTCATTCCAAAATACATATACCAGGCACCTAATTTGTCTTCTCCAAGTTGCCCATATGAAAATAGACCAGTACTTAATAGAAATAGGAGTAAGGCTCTTTTAAACATCGTTGTGTTATTAGAAGGCACAATATTAATCAATTAGAATAGCAATAGGAAAATTTAAATAGCCAGCAAGTCGCTTAGTTTTTTTTTGCATTGATAGCGATTTCCTCTAACTTTTTTTCTATTTCACCCTTGCTAATCCATGTACCCTTCACCATTACACCTTTTGGATTTCTTAGTGCTTTCAGGTCTTCTAAAGGATTGTTATCCAACAAAATAAAGTCGGCCGACATTTCTTCTTTAATTTCTCCAAATACCTGCTCCTGCTCTAAAAACGCGGCTGGAGCGATGGTTCCGGACTGTAGAATTTGCAATGGGGTTAAGCCTGCTTCTAGCATTGCTTCTATCTCATGATGAATGGAAAATCCGGGAACATTAAAAAGCTGCGGAGCGTCTGAGCCTAAGAGAATTCCGTTACCGCCGTCCTGAAGAGCCTTAAGCAGATGTCTTCGTATGGTAATAAACTGTTTCCACTGGTCTTCGTTAAAGCCAGAATCTGGTCCTGTAGAGGAAATTTTTCTCTTTTTCCACTCGGTTAAGGTAGATTTTGGCATATAGCGCATTTCTGATTGGGAAAGCAATACGTCAGCTTTCACTGGCGCAAACCATCTTTCAAACAAACTTTGGGTTGGTACAATCCATACCTTATTAGATTTAGTCAAACGGACTAATTCGTCTATATTGTCTTCATCGGCCAAATAAGTGAAGTTATATCCAAAAAAGCCATTTTTGTCTGCTTGTACATTGGCACTTTTTGGTACCAAACCTTCTAAATATCCGTCGATATGGTCAATAGATGCATATCTGCTTTCTAAGGCGTGAACGATACCTACATCCACAGGCACGTGTCCTGAAAATGTAATTCCTGTTTCTCTGGCAGTTTTAACTAAGGCGTTAAAAACTTCTAACCGAATCCCCGGATGTATCTTTAGAAAATCATAACCATCTTCTTGATATTGTCGAACTTTAGTAACTGCTTCGTCTACTGTTTGTACCGTATTTCCATTTAAAGAAGGGCTGGAGGTGAAAATTCTAGGACTTAAAAGTTCTCCTTTTTCTGAGGCTTGTCTAAGTACTAAGTGTTCGGGATGACCTAACATACCACGGATGGTAGTGATCCCATTGGATAGATATAAAAATAAGGTCTCTTCAATTCGTTCAGCAGAGGTAGGTGGAGAAGGAATATGCGCGTGCATTTCGGCCAATCCGGGCATAAGAAACCCTCCATTCCCCGAGATGTGTTTCCTGAATTTAGTTGCATCCAGAGGTTGTGTCTCTATAGCATGGATTTTGCCGGAATCTACCACAACGTATTGATTGCTGTGTATGGTGCCAGTCCTTACGTCAATGATATTTATGTCAGAGATTAAAATATCCTTTTTAGGTTCATTTTGATTCTTCTCTTGGCAGGAGAACATCGTTATAAGTATTAGTAGTACAAACATCTTCATGGCTAAAAGTATTGAATAGAATGGTTCGCTTGTAAATTTTAAATTTTTCTTGGTTAGGTGCTTGGCTTCTTAAGGTACAAAATTGAACAACATGCCAAAAAAAACGGATAGATAGAAATCAACAAAAAGCTTCTCGTCCTAGTTTCATAACAAATTACCTTTTTAAAAATTGAAATACTATACTTATATTTATCGCTTGGACTTTAATGAAATTCTTTATAAATGAGCAAAATGAAATTTTTTAAAGGGCTAGTTCTATTGGTAGCCGTGTTGATAGTTGGATGTGAATCCAAAAAGAGGGAGGGAGAACCAAAAATTTTGGTTTTTTCAAAAACAATGGGGTTTAAACACGCCTCTATCCCAGATGGTATCAAGGCTATCCAACAATTAGGAATAGAAAATGGAATCGCCGTGGACACTACCAAGAATGCTGCAATTTTTGCTTCAGATTCCTTAAAAAATTATTCTGCTATTGTCTTTCTTAGCACAACTGGGAACGTACTAAACCATTATGAAGAGGCAGGTTTCGAAAGATATATACAAGCTGGTGGGGGATTTGTTGGTATACATGCAGCGACAGATACGGAGTACGACTGGAATTGGTATGTTAAAATGGTTGGGGCTTCTTTTCAGAGTCATCCATCTGGCACCCCGGAAGCAGATTTTTTAATAAAAAATAGGAATTTCCCGGCTACCTCTTTTTTTAAAGATAGCATTTGGCATAGAACGGATGAAATGTACAATTTTAAGAAGATGAATCCGGATGTAAATGTATTAATGACCATTGACGAGTCTACTTATGAAGGAGGAGAGAATGGAGATCATCACCCAATGAGCTGGTACCACGAATATGATGGGGGAAGGGCATTTTATACGGCATTAGGTCACACCTCAGAATCTTTTCAAGAGGAATTGTTTTTAAAGCACATTCTAGGAGGTATTAAATACGCTATCGGTGATAATCTAAAATTAGACTATAACAAAGCACATTCTCAAATTCCGCCAGAATCAGACAGATTTTCAAAAGTTTCTCTTATCGGAGGGAGTGAGTTATACGAGCCAACCGAAATGACCATATTGCCAAATGATGATATTTTAATTGGGCAAAGAAGAGGTGAAATTATGCATTATAATTCCAAGACGAAGGAGTTAAAACAAGTAGCCCTTTTAGATGTTTATTCAAAGACATTGGCCAACCCGGATGCAAATGCAGAGGAAGGATTGCTTGGAATTCAGAAAGATCCCGACTTTGCTGCGAATAATTGGATTTATGTGTACTATTCTCCCACAGGCGATGAATGGGTTAACAGACTCTCCAGATTTAAATTTAAAGATGGCGTATTTGATCTATCCTCCGAACAAAAAATTATAGACGTAGGAAGTCAAAGAGAAATATGCTGCCATACAGGAGGTTCTATAGCTTTTGGTCCAAAGGGTTTACTCTATCTCTCTACTGGGGATAACTCAACTCCATTTAATGAGAAAGGAGCTAAATATATAAACAGCGGCTATGCACCTTTAAATGATCTACCCGGAAAGGAGCAATACGATGCTAGAAGATCTTCAGGTAACACCAATGATTTAAGAGGTAAAATATTGAGAATCAAAGTTAATGAAGACGGAAGTTATGATATTCCTGAAGGAAATTTATTTCCGGTGGGAATGGATAAGACCAGACCAGAGATTTATACCATGGGTCATAGAAATCCCTATAGAATTTCGGTAGATCCAAAAAATGGATACCTATACTGGGGTGAGGTTGGTCCTGATGCCAGAGAAGATAGTCTGCGTACCCGAGGACCACGGGGATACGATGAAATGAATCAGGCTAGACAGGCTGGAAATTTTGGCTGGCCTTTATTCATTGGAAATAATAAACCATACTTGGCATATGATTACGCAACAGGGCAAAGTGGAGAGGCATTTGATCCTTTAAAACCAATCAATGATTCAGAGAATAATACTGGATTAAGAGAACTGCCACCAACACAACCGGCATACGTCTATTACCCTTATGCGGAGTCATCCGATTTCCCACAGGTGGGTACTGGAGGCAGAAATGCAATGGCCGGACCGGTGTACTATGCGGATATGTATAATGGTCCCGCTGCTTTACCTGCTTATTACGATGGTAAAATAATTATCTATGACTGGATGCGAGGATGGATGATGGCAGTAAGCCTATTTGATGATGGCACCTTTAACAAGATGGAACCTTTCGCCCCGGAAATAGAACTAAACAATCTTATTGATGTTGAAGTAGGTTCCGATGGTAAAGTGTATCTTTTGGAATACGGTAGTGGCTGGTTTAGTAAAAATGATGACTCAGGATTAGGTTATATTGAATACAATGGAGGGAATAGACCTCCTTTAGTAGAAAACTTAAGTGTAGATAAGACTTCCGGACTTTTGCCACTCCGAATCAGTGCTACTGTAGATGCACGGGATAGAGAAAAGGATGCCCTGCGATTTGTTTGGGATTTAGGTAATGGCGAAACAAAACAAACTAATGAGCCTACCGTAGACTATACCTATTCGGAGGAGGGAGATTACAAGCTTACCGTAAAGGTTGTAGATGCTCTTGGCGCCTCGGCGACAAGTGAAACCGTTTCTGTAGTTGCTGGTAATTCGAGACCTGTAGTTACTATCGATCTAAAAGGAGGTAATTCTTCCTTTTATATTCCCGGCTTACCCATAAACTATGAGGTCAAAGTTACAGACCCTGATGGAGTAGAGGATTTTGATGAATCTAAAGTTTTTGTTTCCGTAGACTATATGGAAGGAATGGACGAGGTGAACATGAGCCTAGGACATCAAGAGGTGTCAGCTGCGGCCGTCGGAATGGCGTTGACCCAGTCGATGGATTGCAAGGCTTGTCATAAACCCGCCGAAGCTTCTATTGGACCTAATTATTTGGCCATAGCCGAGAAATATATCGAAGACGAAAACGCCATGGCCTATTTGGAAGGTAAAATTGTTTCTGGAGGAAATGGGGTTTGGGGAGAAGTAACTATGCCAGCCCATCCAAATATAACAAAAGAGCAAACAAGACAGATAGCATCGTATATCTTGTCCTTAGCAGACAATGGTAAGAAGAAAATATCACTACCCGCTGCAGGAAGCATTATTCCAGAAAAAGGCAAAGAAGGGAACCAATTAGTTGTTACTGCAAGTTATACCGATGCTGGGCAGGGCAGTGTTCCTCCCTTAACTGGCGTAAAGAGACTTGCCCTAAAGAGTAATACGGTTAACTTTACACCGAACACAAAACAAGATGGTTTTTCACCTATAGCTTTTGGCGGAATGGATCTTTTAATTGTGCCTCAGAAAGACGGATGGTATTCTTTGGAGAATATAGATCTTACGGGTATTAAATCTATTGTTATTGGTGCCGGATGGAGAGGACTGCCTAAGGCAGGTATTTCTTTTGAGGTACGTTTAAACGCTCCGGACGGGAAGCTACTGGGGACAGGGTCTATGCCAAAGCCAAAAGAAGGTAAAGAAAGAGGGATGGTGTTCATAAAACTGGACGAAACCTCTGATGAAATTGCCAAGGAATTATACTTTGTATACAAGCATAATGCACAAGAGGATAGGGGAGCAGATCCTTTGGTATTGGCAAATACTACTTTTTTAAATAAATAAACTTTTTAAACATAATATTTACAACTCCCTATACATCCTCAACTCTTTGGTTGGGGATGTATTTATTTTTCTACGCTTTCACTCTCGATATAAAAGTTCTTGTCTAAAAGGAGTGTTTTCTCGGATAGTGCATCAATGGTTTTTGTTTTCCATTGGGAATTAGGGAAAATCCACTCTTCCTTTTTATCTATAAAAACTCTGATTGGCATATCAAAGTCCTCTACTATATTCGTATAGCGATATCTTAGAGTATCCTTTTCTATGCTGTATTCCAAAATTGGAATTTTAGTTGTTCTAAGGTACTGCTCAAAAAAGGCACTCAGGTCTTTCTCCGTGTGTTGGCTTAAATAAGACTCTATTTGTTCTGTTGTAACCGTTTGATGGTAAAACTCTTCGTTTAATCCTCTTAATATTTTTCTCCATAAGACATCATCTTCAACAAGTTGTCGTAGGGTATGAAGAATGTTCGCTCCCTTATAATACATGTCGTTAGAACCTGCAAAGTTTACATTGTACGTTCCTATAATCGGGCGGTCATTCTGTATAAGATCTCTTGTGCCTATAACGTATGCTGACGCAGCATCTTTCCCGTAATGATAGTCTAAATAAAGGTTTTCAGAATAGGCAGTAAAGCCTTCATGGATCCACATATCGGCAATATCCTTATAGGTGATATTGTTGGCAAACCACTCATGACCAGATTCATGAATTATAATAAAGTCGAACTTGAGCCCCCAACCAGTTCGTGAAAGATCGGTTCCTAAATAACCATTTTGATATTTATTCCCGTAGGTCACTGAGCTTTGATGTTCCATACCAAGATAAGGCACTTCCACCAGTTTGAATCCATCTTGATAAAAGGGATATGGGCCAAACCAATGCTCAAAGGCATCTAACATCATTGGAACTTGTTTAAATTGTTCTTTGGCCTTTTCTACATTCTCTTCTAACACAAAATAATCTAAGGTAAGTGTTCCATTTTCCCCTTCATAGGTCTCCTTGAATTCAGAGTAGTTGGCAATGTTGAGATTTACCCCATAATTATTAATTGGATTAGTTACAAACCAATGGTAGGTGGTATGGTTTTCATGTTGCTCTACTTCCCTCAGTCTGCCGTTAGAAACATTCATGAGTTCTTTGGGAACTTTCACACTTATAGCCATACTGTCAACTTCATCGTACATATGGTCTTTGTTTGGCCACCAAACACTAGCTCCTAAGCCTTGGCATGAGGTTGCGACAAAGGGAGCCCCATTAGAATCTTTCTTCCAAGAAAAACCGCCATCCCATGGTGCATTCTCAGCCTCTTTTGGGTGACCTTCATAAAATACCTGGATTTCGTTATAACTGCCTATTTTTTGAGGTTTTTTTAGCTGGACAAAGTAAACATTCCCGTTGCGCTCATAAGTCAAGCTTTCTTTATCCTGAATAATGCCTGTAATTTCTAAAGGAGGTTGTAAATCTATTTGTAATATGCTTTCTTCTTCTAAGACTTTATACCTTATAAGATTGGACCCCTTGATATATTTATCTTCGGGGGATACCTCTACACTTAAATGATAATAATTTAAATCCCACCAAATCCTCTCAGGAGTAATACTTCCTCTAAGCGTGTCCTGCTGAGTAAAATTTTGGGCACTTATTTTAACCCAACATAATAAAAACACAAAGAATAGGCTGGCCTTGGAATAGTTCATTGCTTTATTTTTTATAAATCTATGGAAATTCCATTAAATGGAGAGATACCGATGGCCTCTGTTCTAACTAGGACAAAAAACAGGAAAGTAGCTTAAAGCATGTCATCTTCCAAAAGAAAGGCATAGGAACTATTTTTAAGAATAGAAAGCATATCGGATGTAGTTAGTAACTCTTTTATTGCTTCCTTTTTATCTTTGGCATTTTCATAATACGATTTAGTAATCAAATAGCCAATTGTATAACCAAGATCGTGCGGTCTGTTTTCAATGGACCCCCCATTATACAACCAATTGGAAGAATCCTCTGTCAATAATTCTCTTTTCAGGTCTTGCAAGACCAACTCCCTATTCTTTTCGTTTTCCAAATAGTTGAGATTGCTATTTTGTAAAGGGATTCCAGAAGACAATTCTACCAAAAAGTCGCAGACACCTTCTCCAATAATTTGGGCTAATACGGTATCACCAAATTCATGATCCTGATAGTTTTGTTGAAAGTGCATCAGTTCATGAAGAGTAAGTCCAGGTAAATCCTGTAATCTCATGATGGCACCTTTTTGCCAATCCGATAGTCCTTTTACAGGCATTGAGGCAGACTTACCATACATATCACCACCTACAAAGAGCCCCATCTCCGTTGCTGTACCGCCAGAATTTAGAATACCAGGAACTACATAAACCTTTGGAAATACCGCATCTTGATATATTGATTTAAAGTTTTGCATCCATTTTGTCGTAGTACTTCGCATGGCCTCCATACTATCTAAATTAAAATGCTCTTTTAGGTAAAGGTAATACTCAGGGGATCCATTGATCATTTGACCGTACATATTGTCCAGATTAATGTAGCGAACTACATAAAAATCGCGTAGGCTTCTAGGTCCCTCAAATAAGTATTCTTTAAAAATAAGTTTTGCCTTGGAGGTGTCTTTTAACGCTCTATCTAAATACTCCCAAAAATAGGTCATCGCTTTGGTCTCCATCTCAAAATTGGATATGTTTTGGAGCCTTTGTTCAATCGAATCTAGCCGGACTTCTAAGGTATTCCAATTTGGTGTAGACGGTAATGCTTCTGAACCAAACAATTTTTTCAGAATTTTGGGATTGGCAAGGCCATGGTCTATTGCCTTATGTAGCGCAAAAGCTGCAGAATCTTTGATGCCAGCCTGGAAGTATAGGGCAGCGGCTTCCACATACATTTCAGAGGAATTAAGATCTCGGTTCGCCCGAATCAATTTACCGGCAAATTTTCTTATTTGGTATGGCGTTTTTATTAAGTCGTAATAGGTATACAACCGATTGAGATCTGGCAGGTACAGACTATCGATGTCAAGAGTATCTTCTTCTTGTTTACATTTGGTCAAAAGAAGTATTGTAAGAATAATCGAAAAAAGAAAATACACTTGAGTTTTTACTCTCATAGACTAATCTCTAAATACTTTATTTGGAAATACTACAACGCTCTCATGCCCATTTTCTCCTACTGCGGCAATTCCAAAGAAATAGTTGTCAATAACGATGCCTTCGAGGGTTGCAGCGTTTACGTCCCCAACGAATTTGCTATATTCCCATGTCGGCGAAGTGGTATCGCGCCAATAAATTTTGTAGCCCTTGGCAGTTGGACTGTCGGTCCACCGAAACTTAACTGAGGCTTCCACAACACCACCAATTTCCAAGTTTTCAGGTGGCGGAGGAGCCCATGCGATTGCCGCAAGATTGCTTGCGTTAACAGCTGTTAGTTTTTTGGCATATTCAAAGTTTACATGCTCTAATACATCTCCATAGGCGATTCCATTTTCTACCCTTATATCCTGATGCTGTTGGGTATAATTTTCATGGGCTTCCATAATTCTGATGCCAGGAAATCCTAGATCATTAAAAGGTCGGTGATGCCCTCCTCTTCCAAAACGATCTAGTCTGTAAATCATCATGGGATTCATTTCTGGCATATATTCTTTTGTAATTTTGTGTACGTAACGTGCAAGTTGTCTGGACACACCGTCTACCTCACCTCCATAAAATCTTCTTGCTCTTCGTGCCTGTTCTGTTTCATTGGGGGGCACCGGTTCTGAGAATATCCGGAAATCTCTATTACTTGTAACACCGTCTACTCCAGTTATATTCCCAATCATATCATTGTTAAGTATTCCCAGAATATTCCAGTTTTCTTCCTTAGCACAAGCAGCCAAACCTTTTCCACCAAACAAGCCTTGTTCTTCTCCAGAGAGACCTACGTAAACGATACTGTTATCAAAACGGTATTGACTTAATACTCTCGCTGCTTCTATGGTGCCAGCCATACCACTGGCGTTGTCATTGGCTCCTGGCGAATCTGAAGTAGAGTTATTAGGGTCGCTCACTCGGGAATCTATGTCTCCACTCATTATAATAAAGTTGTTTGGAAACCGACTTCCTCTTTGAATTGCCACGACGTTAACTACCCAAACATCTTTTACTATTCTTTCATTTTCACCTTTCTTTACTAAGTTCCTCTGATAGAATACTTCTAAGCAGTTATTACAATTGGCCGAGATGTTTTCGAATTCACTTTTTATCCAACGTCGAGCAGCTCCAATTCCTCTGGTATTGGAAACCGTATCGCTAAGAGTGTGTCTGGTACCAAAATTAGCCAAGGTAGTAATATCTTTTTCTATTCGTTCTGCTGAGACTGCATCTATAATATCATAGATGCGACTATCGCTCTGTGAAAGAATACTTAGGGGTAACAGAAAAAAAATAAGTGGTATACATTTATTCATAAAGATGCATATGTTAAGGTCAAATTAAACGGCTGCCCGCACAAAAAAAATGGCAGTAATGGGAAAAAAAACACAAAAGTTTTAGCTAGCCATTTCCCTTACAAATTTACAAAGGTTGTTGTACGAAAATACGTTTTTGAATTAAAAATATTATTGTAAAATTTTATTAGGTTTTAGGCTCTGAGAAAGAGCTTACTTGCTAAACATAAAAGTTTTTATCTATTGGTCTATGAAAGAAATTGTTTAATAACACCTCTTACGGCGTTTACACTTTCAATATAATATTTAGCCTGGGTATTTTGCATACCTACTTTGATAGTAATCGCTTCGGTGGGTAATTCTTTAAACATAAATTCATCGGTCCAATCGTCTCCTATCGCGAAGATAAAATCATACGTATCCTCGGAGAGTACCCGCATTGCGGCTCTTCCTTTATTTACATTGCTACTTTTCACCTCCATCACTTTATTACCATTTAGAACACTTATATCATCATTTGCAATTAAACTGGTAAGTACGGTATTTAATTCGTTGGCCCGTTTTGTGCCAAAATCCGGGTCTGTATTTCGGTAGTGCCAAGCCAAAGAATAGTTTTTCTCCTCAACAAAAGAGCCAGGGGTCCGGTCTACAAAGGATTCTAAAACTGGTCTTATATTAGCCATCCAGTCTTTCTTAACTTTTTCCAACATTTTAAATTCCTTGCCATTAACGGAATGCCAGACTCCATGTTCTACAATCATATTGTATTTTTTAGGTAAGAACCATCTCTCAAAGGTCTCTTTGTCTCGGCCACTAATTAAATAAACTTCGTTTCCGGGTATTTCTGTCAAAGCATCCAGGAGGTCGTATAATTCTTTATCTGGATTTGCTTTTTGTGGATCGTTTTGAAAGCCAGTTAGGGTCCCGTCGTAATCCAAAAAGAATATTTTTCTTTTTGCTTTATGGTATTTTTGCAGTATCTCTTTCATGATCGTCAGTGTGAGTTTTTTAGACATATTTCCGACTACTGTTTCCTTTTGGGTTTGAAGGGAACTCATAAAGTCATTTGCCCACTTCTCTACATTATACCTTGCCAAACGTCTTTGAAGTTGTGTATTTCTTCTTTGCTGTTCTTCTAAAGGCATATTGATTGCTTTGTACAAGGTATCTGCAATTTGTTCAAAATTATTAGGGTTAATCAACAGGGACTCATTCATTTCATTTGCAGAGCCAGCCATTTCACTTAATATAAGGACACCACTTTTGTCGATTCTGGTTGCAATGTATTCTTTGGCTACCAAATTCATTCCATCTCTTATGGGAGTGAGCCAGGCAATGTCACTGGAAGTATACAAATCAATTAGATTTTCAAAAGGAAGAGAACGATAGAAATACCAAATGGGTGTCCAGCTTACTGTAGCCAATTCACCATTTATTCTCCCTACCAATTCATCTATCTCTTTTTTTAACAACTGGTACTGAGGCACATTCGATCTGGAGGGCACGGCCAAAATAATAAGACGAACCTTTTCTTTATACTCCGGGTACTTATCTAAAAAATACTTAAACGCATGTAGCCTTTTTGCTATACCCTTAGAATAATCCAATCGATCAATGGATAAAATTAGTTTAGCATCCGGACTGGATTCTTTGTGAAGGTCTAATCTGCGTTGAAGATCGGATTGTTCATCGGCTGTATTGTCTTGATGAATTTTTGCAGCATTGTGAAACTTGTCATAGTCTATTCCCATCGGGAAAGAATCTACTTTTATAATTCTATCTTCCTCGATTATATCATTAAAGCTTACTTCTCTTCCTAACAGTCTTCTGACCGAACTGAGAAAGTGTCGTTCATAGTCGTAGGTGTGAAAGCCTATTAGATTGGAACCTAAGAGGCCTTCCAAAACTTCATTCCGCCAGGGCATCACTCTGAAAATCTCATAAGAAGGAAAGGGAATGTGTAGAAAAAAACCGATCGCCAAATTAGGTCTCTTGTCTCTCACCATTTTAGGAACTAACATTAATTGGTAGTCGTGTATCCATATAGTATCCTCTTCTCCGGCCTTTTCTAAAATGGCATCCGCAAACTTCTGATTTACTTCCTGGTAAATTTCCCAATTCTCAAGGTCAAATTCTGCATATTGCAGAAAGTAATGAAAAAGAGGCCAAATGGTTCTATTGCTAAAACCGAAATAAAATCCGTTAACTTCCTCAGCGGTTAGATTAACTTTAGCAGCACCATGTTTTTGTAGAACCTTATCAATTTCAGGTGAAAGTCCTTCGGGAATTTCTTCATCTGTAAGACCGCTCCACCCAATCCACAAACTTTCTCCGCTAGTGTGTACCGATTTCATTCCAGTAGCTAATCCACCCACACTTGGTATTGCTTCTATTTTTCCATTGCTAATTTGCAATTGAACAGGTAGTCTATTTGAGATAATGATAGTTTTATGCATGAATTGAGTAAAATAGTCTTTTGTTGAACTTTATTTTTCTAAATTTCGTCAAATAGAATTGTAATAACAATTAATAGAGACCTTTTAGCAGAATTATTATTTATGGATAACTTAGATTATGGTATTGTTGGAAATTGTAGGAGTGCAGCATTAATTTCTAAATATGGCGCTGTAGAATGGTGTTGTCTTCCCGAATTTGATTCTTCTTCTGTATTTGCCAAGTTGCTCGATGAAAAGATTGGAGGAAGTTTCGAAATTAAGGTATCTGAAGGATATAGCATAAGTCAGCGATACAAGAAAAACACGGCAATTTTGATTACCCGCTTTGAGGAGGGAGAAAATATTTTTGAAGTACATGACTTTATGCCGCGTTATTATACAGAGAATGGCAGTTATCACTCTCCTCCTGAATTGGTTCGTTACATCAGGCATATATCTGGAAAACCCAGCTTTCGGGTACACTACGACCCGAAGTTAGAATATGCACTGGGAACTACGAAATCTTATGTAAAAAAGAGTTTTATAGTTAGTCTTACGAATACAAAAAAGTTTGATACCATCTTCCTCTATACCTCCTTTAATAAAAATGCCATTCTGGAGGGCAGAGAAATTGAAGTGACGAAAAATGGGTATTTTCTTTTGGGATATAATGAGAAAATCTTACAACCCACTACCCGTAAAGTCTATCTCGATTTAGAAAACACCAAAGTATACTGGTTAAATTGGACCAATAGAACTCCGACCTACAATAAATACAATAACGAGATTACAAGAAGTGCCATAACCCTTAAGCTATTGAGTTATGATAAGTCGGGCGCCGTTCTGGCTGCAGCAACCACTTCGCTGCCAGAAACTATAGGTGAAGTTAGAAATTGGGACTATAGATTCTGCTGGATACGCGATGCTTCCATGGTGATCAAGGTCATGGCTCAGTTGGGACACAAAAATGTTGCGAGGAGGTATTTGCAATTTATTATCGATCTAATTCCAGACAAAGATGAAAAGCTGCAGATTATGTATGGAATAAATAAGGAAAAAAAATTAACAGAGATTACCTTAGAACACTTGGCGGGTTATAAAGACTCAAGTCCTGTTAGAATTGGGAATGCGGCGTACAAGCAAAAGCAAAACGATATCTATGGCATCCTTATGGATGTAATCCATGCACAATTGATCCGCTTCGATACGAATATTGAAAATGGGGAGGAATTATGGGGTTTAACCAAAGGAATTGTGTGGATTGTCTCCAAACACTGGAAGGAAGCAGACAAAGGGATATGGGAGCTAAGGACCGAAGATAAGCACTTTACTTTTTCGAAGGTTCTTTGTTGGGTTGCCATAGACAGAGCGATAAAGGTTGCAAGAATTTTAAAGAAGAGTAGAAAACTAGAAAAGTGGGTACAGTTAGAGCAAGAGATCAAAAACGATATACTCACCAATTCATGGAATAAAAAGGTCAATGCGTTTACACAGTCATATGGTTCAAAACACCTGGATGCATCGGTTTTATTAATGGAATCTTACGGTTTTATTCACGCCAAGGATCCTAAGTTTGTTAGCACAGTTTTGGCAATTGAAAAGGAGTTGAGTAATGATGGGTTGTTATATCGTTATAAGAACGAAGATGATTTTGGAATGCCTTCTTCTTCTTTTACTATTTGCACCTTTTGGTTTATAAATAGTCTCTTTAAAATAGGGGAAGAAAAACGCGCTCAGGAGTTATTCGATACCTTATTGGGCTACAGTAACCACCTTGGACTTTTTAGCGAAGACATTGATTTTAAAACGAAAAGATTACTTGGTAATTTTCCTCAGGCGTACTCTCATTTAGCCTTAATTGAGTGTGCCGTAAACTTCGCCAATAAAGCTGGTGAAGAAAAAGTACTCGAATCTATGCGAGAATAATGGAACCAGCAGTTCGCGGTGTATTAAGAACACTATCAATCGGATAAGGACAGACCTTTCTTTTTGATAGTGTTTAATAGTTCCTGAATAATTTCTAGGGTAGTGAATGGGTTCATGATAGTGCACCGCAAATAGATGGTATCATTTAGTTCGGTTTGTACGATATAAAAGTTACCTTCTTCAAGTAAGAGCCTTCGAATGTCTGCATTTAAGCGGTTTAAATAGCTTTTGGTTTTATTACTAAGGACGAGTCTAAAGCATACGATGTTCGATACTGGTCTAACCGCAAGTTCAAAATTGGAATCCTGGGACAGTATAGTTCCCATTTCTTGTCCCAGGTCGTATAGGGTAGTAACAAAGGAATCAAAAATACTTCTGCCATAAAATTTGAATAGAACAAACCAATGTAGACTCATCATATATTTGGTACATTCGAACGTGCGTTTGGCCAGATTGTACCAATCTTCTTCTTCGGAATCTTCTAGGAGATAGCTCGCTTTTTGCTGAAAGGTCCCATAAGAGTCTCTTCCGTTTTTAAACAATAGTGATGTGGTAATTGCCGGCATCATCATCATTTTGTGGCCATCAATAGCAATAGAATCTGCCTGTTCCGAGCCTTTCATAAGATTTTTGTATTTAGACGAAAAGATAGCTGCTCCACCATGAGCCCCATCGATATGAAACCAAAGCTTATTTTGATTGGCAAATGCGGCAATCGTTTCAAGATTGTCATAAATGCCAGTTGCTGTAGAGGGTGCACTTCCAATAATAGCAAAAACCTCCAGGCCCGAAGAAGTTGCATTTTCCAGATATTCTGCAAGAACTTCTGTTCGCATAGAATAATTCTCATCTACAGGAATTTTGATTATACCCTGGGTTCCTAAACCCATAATTCTTGCGGCTCTGTCTATACAATAATGTGCTTCTTCAGAAACCATTACAGCCAGATTTGCACTGTTACCTTCTTCCCAAACATTGGATTGGACAAGCTTGCTTCTTGCGCATAACAAGGCTGTTAAATTGGCAAGTGTTCCGCCAGAAGTAAGGAATCCTCCCGAATGCTCTGAGTATCCAACAATTTCACAGAGTTCTTCACAGACAACTCGTTCCATAGCAGTTGGGGCCATGCCCATTTCATAGACCCCCATACCATTGTTTAGCATACCGTTTAATAGACTAGTCAGAGCAGTTATGGGCGCAGGAGCACTTATTTGATGTCCTATATATTTTGGATTGTGGAGCTGTATACAAACGTCTATAAGTTCTTCACAAAACTCATTAAAAGAATTGGGGTTTTTGAAATCCTTCCAGTGTGCGTACATGGCATTAGGATCTTGCCAGGAAATCACTTTTCTTTTTTGGTTTGATTGAGAGGCAACTCCATCCAAATGATCTGCCAACAAATCCACCAAAGCGTGACCATTTTTTCGAAATTCTTCCGAAGAGTATATGTTTTTTAATAAGGAATCTTTCATGTATGTGCTGAAATTACTATTGTTTTGAGACTATTCTAAAGATATATCTCTATTGTTGAGACAGGGCTTTAAATTTTGCGTATTAAAATACAACATCAAAGGTAGCTTTTGTTAATTTTACAACTTTAAAGTAAATCGAGAATGATGAAGAGTATTCGTGTAATTAGTTCCCTTGTTGTTTTTAGTTTGATCTTCGGTTGCCAGGAGTATCCTGCCGAAACGTTAAAGGAAGAAGTAAAAGAGACCTTTTCCTATAAGGTAGACCAATTTGCAGATTTAAGAATTCTTAGATATGACATACCTGGATTTGATGAATTGAGCGTTAAGCAAAAAGAATTAGTATACTATCTGACGCAGGCGGGACTGGCAGGCAGAGATATTATTTGGGATCAGAATTATCGTCATAATCTTAAGATTCGTAAAGCACTGGAGAATATTTACCAGAAGTATCAAGGTGATAAGAGTACACAGGATTGGAAGCACTTCGAAATATATCTCAAAAGGCTTTGGTTCTCCAATGGTATCCATCACCACTATTCAAATGACAAGATTGAACCCTCATTTAGTCCGGCTTATTTAAAAGAATTATTGTCTGCAACGGAAACAAAATTAGAAGGAGAGGCATTTGATGTACTCTTTAATGAAGCAGATAATAAAAAGGTAAATAAGAAGAAAGGGGTAGATAATATAGCATCCTCAGCGACCAATTTTTATGGCCCTGATATCACGGACAAGGAGGTCGAAGATTTTTATAGTAAAGCGTACAAAGGCCCCAAAAACAGACCAATTGAAGCTGGATTAAACTCTAAACTCGTAAGAGAAAACGGCGTGTTGGTAGAGAAAGTTTGGAAATCAGGTGGTATGTATGGGGAAGCAATAGATCAGATAATATTTTGGCTGGAAAAAGCAATAACTGTTGCTGAAAATAAAGATCAGGCAAAAGCTCTGGAGCTTCTTATTGAATACTACAAGACCGGGAGCTTAGATGTTTGGGATGCCTACTGTATCGCATGGGTCACCTCTACAAAGGGCAATATCGATTGGATCAATGGTTTTATCGAAGTTTACAACGACCCTAAAGGATACCGTGGTTCCTATGAAAGTATTGTTGAAATTACCGATTTTGATATGTCGAGAAAGATGGCTGTATTATCAAAAAATGCACAATGGTTCGAAGACCACGCGCCACTCCAGGAAGAGCACAAGAAGGATAGTGTCGTTGGGGTCTCGTATAAAACAATAAATGTAGCAGGAGAAGCTGGCGATGCCTCTCCAAGTACTCCAATTGGGGTTAATTTACCCAATAACAACTGGATAAGACAGGAACACGGAAGTAAATCGGTTTCTTTAGGAAATATTATCGATGCTAGTAATAATGCTGGTGGAAGTGGCCGTTTACAAGAGTTTGCTAACGACGAAGAAGAAATACGTTTGGAAGTGGCCCACGGGAAGTTAGCGGATAAATTGCATACAGCATTACACGAGGTTATAGGACATGCCTCAGGTCTTATCAACGAAGGCGTAGGACAACCTAAAGAGACTCTAAAAAATTATGCTTCTACACTAGAAGAGGGTAGGGCCGATCTCATCGGACTCTATTTTATTATGGATCCAAAGATTCAGGAGTTAGGATTGGTAGACAATTGGGAAGAAGTCGGGATGGCTTCCTACGACGGATATATCCGAAATGGTATGTTGACACAATTAGTGAGAATTGAACTTGGTGATGATATAGAAGAAGATCATATGGTAAATCGGAAATGGGTATCTACCTGGGCTTTTGAAAAGGGAAAGAAGGATGGAGTTATTGAGGAAGTCAAAAGAGATGGGAAGACTTATTACAATATAAAGGATTATCAAAAATTACGTCAGTTGTTTGGAGAATTACTCCGTGAAACACAGAGGATAAAATCGGAAGGGGATTTTAAAGCGGCGCAAGATTTAGTTGAAGGTTACGGTGTTAAAGTTGATCCAGTGCTACATAAAGAAGTCTTGGAACGAAATGCCCAATTTAAATCAGCGCCATATTCCGGATTTGTAAATCCTATTTTACAACCTATAAAAGACGGCGATGGAAAGATTGTTGATGTGAAATTATCCTTTGCTACTAGCTTTGAGTCGCAAATGCTAGAGTATGCGAATACTTATAGTTTTCTTCCCGTTGATGAATAACACAACAGATTTCTGTTTTACAAATAAAAACCGCTCTCTGAAGAGCGGTTTTTTGTAAACCATTAAAGCTAATAATGATTAGTCAAAAGTGTATCCTTTTTCAGCAGCAACTTTATCAGCAATTAATTCTCGTAATGCCGCGACATTAGGCTGATTTGTGTACTTTGTAAAACGTTTTAGGCCCATAAGCATAAGACGTTGTTCATCTCCTTCTGCAAAAGAAACTATTGCCTCTTTTCCTTTTCTAATTACAATATCAACGGCGTTATAAAGGTATAATCTCGCCATGGCAATTTGGGTTTCTTGCTTGTCCTCACCAAATCGCTTTGCATTCTTTTCTGTTCTTAAAATAGTAGATTCCGCCATATAGATTTCAATTAGAATATCTGCAGCAGACATTAATATTTGTTGGTGTTTTTCTAACTCCATCCCAAACTTTTGAACAGCACTACCTGCAATCATTAAGAAAACCTTTTTAAGCTTTTCTATCATCTCGTTTTCTTCCGCGAATAATTCGGAGTAATCCGGAGTTTCAAAAGAAGGTATTCCCATTAGTTCTTCACCAACTTTTGTTGCAGGACCAAGTAGATCTACATGACCTCTCATGGCTTTTTTTACCAGCATCCCAACGGCCAGCATTCTATTTATTTCATTAGTGCCTTCGTAAATTCTGGAAATTCTGGCATCTCTCCAGGCAGATTCCATAGGGGCATCTGCGCTAAACCCCATACCTCCAAAGATTTGAATGCCCTCATCGGTGGTCTCCTGAACATCTTCCGATACTGCCACTTTTAATATGGAGCATTCAATGGCATATTCTTCTACTCCTTTAAGCTCAGCTTCCTGATGCGAATTACCAGTCTCTAATCGCAGTGCAATTCTATCTTCAATATTTTTTGCAGCTCTGTAAGAAGCAGATTCCCCGGCATAGGCGTTGGTAGTCATTTGAGCAATTTTCGATTTGATCGCACCAAAATTTATGATAGGTGTTTTAAATTGTTTTCGCTCCAAAGCGTAGTTGACAGCTTCAGTCACGACACGCCTCTGGGCCTCCAAACAAGCAGCCGCTAGTTTAATTCTACCAATATTTAAAGCATTCATGGCAATTTTAAAACCATTTCCTCTTTCGGAGAGGAGATTTTCCACGGGAACCTTAGTCTCATTAAAGAATACTTGTCTTGTTGAAGAAGAATGAATGCCGAGTTTATTTTCTTCATCCCCGAAAGAAATTCCATTTTCCGGATCATTTTCTACAATAAAACCAGTGATATTTTTATCGTCTTCGATTCTTGCAAAAACAATAAAAAGTTTGCAGAATCCGGCGTTGGAAATCCACATCTTCTGACCGCTTATTAAGTAGTGTTTCCCGTCTTCGCTGAGTACAGCTTTGGTTTTTCCAGAATTTGCGTCAGAACCAGCCCCGGGTTCGGTAAGGCAATAAGCTCCAAACCATTCTCCACTTGCTAGTTTGGGAACGTATTTATTTTTTTGTTCTTCATTGCCATAAAGCGTTATGGGCATGGTTCCTATTCCTGTATGTGCTCCAAAAGCTGTACTAAAGGAACCAGTTGCGCCAGAAATATAGTCACATACCAGCATTGTAGATACGAAGCCCATTCCCATACCTCCATACGCCTCGGGCACTGCAATACTCAATAGTCCTAATTCCCCTGCTTTACGCATGGTTTCCTCAGTGTAGGCGTAGTCCTTTTTTTCAAATCGTTCCCAGTGCGCCCAAAGTTCTCTATCTACAAATTCTTTGGTGCTTTCACGCATCATTTTTTGTTCTTCATTTAAATCTTCTAGGGTAAAAACATCTTCTGGGGCTGTTTTCTTTACCAAAAACTGGCCACCTCTTAAAATTTCTTTTTTATCACTAATTGTACTCATCGCATATTTTTTTAATTCAAAAATTCAAATATTCCAGCGGCACCTTGTCCAGTACCTACACACATGGTAACCATTCCGTATTTTCCATTCATATTGCGTTTTCTCATCTCATCGAATAGTTGTACGGAAAGTTTGGTGCCTGTACATCCTAAGGGATGTCCGAGAGCAATAGCCCCACCGTTAACATTTATTAGTTCCGGATCTAGCTCTAGTTCCCTTATCACAGCTAAAGACTGAGAGGCAAAGGCTTCATTGAGCTCAATTAGCTCAACTGCTTGCTGATCTAAACCTGCTTGCTTCAGGGCTTTTGGAATTGCCTTAACCGGACCAATTCCCATGATTCGTGGTTCTACTCCTGCAGCTGCGTAGCTAACCAGACGCGCTACAGGTTCTAAATTCAGTTCTTTTACCATTTCTTCGCTCATGACCATTGCGAAAGCCGCACCATCGCTCATTTGAGAAGAATTACCTGCAGTTACAGATCCATTCGAAGCAAAAACAGGTCGTAGTTTGGCCAATACCTCTAGGGAGGTATCTGCCCTTGGACCTTCATCTTTGGTTACCGTATAGTTAGAGGTTTCTTTTTTTCCTGAAGAATTAATAAAGGTATGTTCCACCTTAATAGGAACAATCTGATCTTTAAAGCGCTCTTCCTCTTGGGCTTTCAATGCCTTCATATGCGAATTATACGCAAACTGGTCCTGATCTTCTCTGGATACCTTAAACTGTTCTGCAACGGCTTCTGCCGTGAGACCCATGCCCCAGTAGTAGTCTTCATTTCCTTCTTTGGCAAGCTGGTAATCCGGTGTTGGCTTATATCCACCCATGGGAATATAACTCATGCTTTCCGCACCTCCTGCAATGATACAATTGGCCATACCAGATTGGATTTTGGCCGTAGCAATAGCAATGGTTTCTATTCCGGAGGCGCAGTATCTATTAACGGTAACACCGGGTACATCTTCAATTTTTAATCCCATCAATGAAATTAGCCTTGCCATGTTCAATCCTTGTTCCGCTTCGGGCATTGCATTACCGACAATGACATCATCGATCTTTTTTTTGTCAAAATCGGGTAATTCTTTCATCATATAGTCGATTGTTTCTGCAGCCAATTCATCCGGTCTCTTAAATCGAAATAACCCTTTTGGTGCTTTGCCTACGGCTGTACGATATGCTTTTACTATATATGCTGTTTTCATTGTTTAATTTCTTAAGGGTTTGCCTGTTTTTAACATATGCTGGATACGTTCAAGTGTTTTTCTTTCAGTACATAAGGAGAGAAACGCCTCTCTTTCCAGATCCAAGAGGTATTGTTCACTTACCAAACTAGCTTCCGAAAGATCTCCTCCTGCCATTACGTAGGCCAACTTGTTTGCAATCTTCTTATCGTGTTCACTTATGTATTGGCCAGCTTCCATAGAATCCGTCCCAACGAGGAACATTCCAAGGGCTTGTTTTCCCAAAACCTTTACATCTTTTCGAGGAATAGGCTTGGTATAACCACTTTCTGCCATAATCTTAGCGTACTTTTTTGCAGTGGCAATCTGCCTATCTTTATTAACCACAACTACATCTTTTCCTTTTTGTAGAATGCCAAGATCAAATGCTTCATAAGCCGATGTAGAAACCTTGGCCATTCCAATGGTTAAGAAGTATTCTTGAAGCACATTGAGTTCTACGTCATTCTTCCTAAACGTGTCAGAAGCCCTTAAGGTTAATTCCTTAGAACCACCACCGCCGGGGATCACACCTACGCCAAATTCTACCAAACCAATATAGGTCTCAGCAGCAGCTACTACCTTATCTGCATGTAGGGAAAGTTCGCACCCCCCACCGAGACACATGCCATGAGGAGCAGATACTGTGGGTATGGATGAATAACGCATTCGCATCATGGTATCCTGGAACATCTTAATTGCCATATTCAATTCGTCATACTCTTGTTCAACCGCCATCATGAAAATCATAGCAATATTTGCCCCAACAGAAAAATTTGCCGCCTGATTCCCTATCACCAGACCTTGAAATTCCTTTTCGGCAAGGTCTACAGCCTTGTTTAGTCCTGCTAAAACATCTCCTCCTATGGTATTCATTTTAGACCTGAACTCCACATTCAGGATTCCATCACCAAGATCTTCTATGACCGTGCCAGAATTTTTAAATACCTCCGTCGTTTTTCTAATGTTATCCAGGATGATAAAAGCGTCCTGCCCGGGTATTTTTGTTATTTCTTTACTAGGTATGTCGTAGTAGTAAGAGGCACCTTCTTTTACTGCGTAGAATGAAGGTTGTTCGGTGCTGGCCAGTTGGTGTACCCATTCGGCTGCTTCTAAGCCTTCTGCCCTTATTAATTCAAGTCCCTTTTTTAAACCAACTGCATCCCAAATTTGAAAAGGACCGTGTTCCCATCCAAATCCGGCTCTCATGGCGTCGTCTATCTTATAGAGTTCATCCGTTATTTCAGGAATTCTATTGGAAACATAAGCAAACAGGGCTGCAAAAGATTTTCTATAAAAAGATCCAGCCTTGTCTTTACCACTTATAAGGATGTCAAAGCGATCCAAAACATTATCAATCGGTTTTGTAAGCTCCAAGGTTTGAAAACTAGCCTTTTTAGATTTCCGATAGTCCATGCTATCGAAGTCCATGCTTAGGATCTCACTTTTACCTTTTTCATTTTTTACTTTTTTATAGAAGCCTTGTCCGGTTTTACTACCCAGCCATTTATTCTTACTCATGGTTTGAATAAAGTCTGGCAATTGAAATAGTTCGTGACGTTCGTCTTCCGGGCAATTCTCTGCAATTCCATTTGCCACATGTATAAGGGTATCCAACCCAACGACATCTACTGTCCTGAAGGTTGCCGATTTAGGTCTCCCTATTACAGGACCTGTTAACTTGTCTACTTCCTCCACCGTCAGACCCATTTCTTTCACCATGTGGAACAGGCTTTGGATACTAAATATTCCTATTCTATTCCCAATAAAGGCTGGTGTGTCTTTTGCCACCACGGAGGTTTTACCCAAAAATTTCTCTCCGTATTCATTTAAGAAAGTCAATACCTCGTTTTTCGTTTGAGGTCCGGGAATTATTTCGAATAATTTGAGATATCGAGCTGGGTTGAAAAAGTGCGTTCCACAAAAATATTCTTGAAAATCACTGCTTCTCCCTTCACTCATAAATTTTATGGGTATTCCAGAGGTGTTGGATGTAACCAAGGTTCCGGGACGCCTGTGTTCTTCAATTTTATCAAATACGGATTTTTTGATATCCAGGCGTTCGACAACTACTTCAATTATCCAATCTACTTCGGCTATTTTGGCAATATCATCTTCTAAGTTTCCAGTAGTGATGCGCGATGCAAAGCCTTGGTGGTATATAGGAGATGGTTTGGATTTCAGTGCAGCCTTCAAGGAATCGTTCACCAATCGATTTCTGACAATTTTATCCTGAAGGCCTAATCCTTTCGCTTTTTCTTTTGCCGAAACCTCTCTTGGAACAATATCTAGTAAAAGTACCTGAACACCAATATTAGCGAAGTGACACGCTATCCCACTTCCCATAATTCCGGAACCAATTACCGCGACTTTATTTATGTGTTTCTTCATTAGTGTTTATTATTTATTGTTTTGATAGGATAAATCTTTTTTTCTGAAATGAGTTCATGTATACACTCGGTAACTCGAAAAAACCCATCCAATTGGTCTTGCGTTACATGGGCCCGTACGACCTCGTTAAATCGCAATACTACATCCTTTGAATCTTTTCTTTTTTCAAGACCAAAAGGGGTAAGAAATATAAGCACGCCACGACCATCGTCTGGATTGGGCTTTCTTTCAATTAGATTTTTTTCCTCCATACTTTTGAGGATTCTGGATAGACTGGTGGCTTCCATTCCCATTTTAGGACCTAATGCTGTAGATGGCGTACCGGATTTGGGATCAATACTCAATAAAGTAAAACCAACCGCCATAGTGGATTCAAAGTTTTTTGCTTCTTCGTTGTACATTCTTGCCACTAGCTGCCAGGTGGCTCTAAGCGCATAGTCTATGGTTAGTTCCTTCATAACAATTTTTATTATTCTCAAATATATAAAAATTTATTATGCATGCATAATAAATTTGGAAGAATCTATTACGCCAAAAGGAAAAGTATTATTAGGATAGAGGTGCTTTAGGAAGCGTAAATCTGCTGGTAAAGATCTTTATAAAGGCCTACTATAGCCTTGCGTCTCAGTTTCATGGTAGGAGTGAGGTGTCCTTGTTCCACAGACCATACTTCTGGGGTAAGTCTGAATTGTTTTACTTTTTCCCATTTGGCAAAGTGTTCATTCGCCTTGTCTACTTCTTCCTGAAAGCGGGCGATTACCTTAGGATGGCGTGTAATAACTTCGTAATCCGACAAATCTAATTTATGCCTGTTGCCCCATTCCATGACAAATTCAAAATTAGGTTGGATGAGTGCTGCAGGCATTTTTTCGCCTTCGCCAACAACCATAATTTGTTCAATAAAACGCGATTGTTTAAATCGGTTCTCCAATATTTGTGGAGCGACATATTTACCTCCAGAGGTTTTAAACATCTCTTTCTTACGATCCGTTATTTTAAGGAATCCTTCCGCATCAATTTCTCCAATATCCCCGGTATGGAAATATCCGTCTTTAAGCACTTCTGCGGTCTTTTCCGGATCCTTATAATAGCCTAGCATCACTTGGGGTCCTTTGACACATATTTCGCCATCGGTCTCTATTTTGACCTCTGTCTGCCCAATAAGTTTTCCTACCGTACCAATTTTGAATCCTTTATTCCGCATATCGTTTACGGAAACTACGGGCGATGTTTCTGTTAGGCCATAACCTTCCATAACACACATTTCAGCAGCATTAAATATTCTCGCTAATCTAGGTTGAAGGGCTGCACTCCCAGATGCAATTAGCTTTAGATTGCCTCCCAAACCTTCTTTCCATTTACTAAAAATAAGTTTCCGCGCCAGCGCTAATTTTTTTTCATATAGCCAGCCATTTTGCCCGTAGGGTTCATATTTGAGTCCAACTTCTACCGCCCAAAAGAAGAGAGCTTTTTTTATACCATCCAGTTCGGCACCTTTTGCAATAATCTTGTCATATACCTTTTCTAATAACCTGGGTACCGCTGTCATTATATGAGGTTTAACTTCTTTAAGGTTCTCACTGATGGTCTCCAGGGATTCAGCAAAATATATAGACACAGAAGAATATTGGTAGAGATACATCAACATTCTTTCGTAAATATGGCATACTGGTAAAAAGCTTAAGGCTCTATAGTCCGATTCAACAGGCATCCTCTTTGAACTTTCCAAAGCATTACTTACCACATTTCTATGCGACAACATAACACCTTTGGGAGTCCCAGTTGTGCCGGAGGTATAGATGAGGGTAGCAAGATCGTCTGGTTTTACCGCTGCCATTAATTCTTCAACAGTAGATTGATTGGAATCATCCTCTCCCAAAGCCAATACCTCTGTCCAATTCTTACAATCTTCAAGGGTATCAAAGGAGTAAACCTCCTTTAAACTGGGAACCTCTTTTTGAATTGATTTAACTTTATTGAACACCTCTTCGCAGGATACAAAGCAATAGGAGCACTCCGAATGATTTAGTACATAGGCATAGTCTTTTTCAGAAATCGTAGGATAAATGGGAACATTCTGAGCTCCTAATTGTAGGATGCCAATATCCATGATATTCCACTCTGTTCTATTGTTCATAGATATTAGAGCAATTTTATCATTTGGTTTTACTCCCAGTCTCAGTAGTGCTCTACTAATCTTATTGGCCTGATCAATATAGGACTTGGTAGATGTCTTTACCCACGTCCCATTCTTTTTAGTTGCCAGGCAGTCTTCTAAATTGTTGTTTTCTAACTGGTAGTAAGGAAAGTCGAAAAGCCGAGTAATATTCCGCATAGATTTTTGTGTAATAGTATATGCAAAATAAGAAAAGCGATGCGTTTTAGAAAATGAAAGAGAGGATTAAGCTTGTATTTAAGGACCAGGACTTTAAAATCCGACCGGATTGGCAGTTGAAATTTGCAGATTAAAGATGGAGTTTTAATCCTTCATGACTTGCTTTAAAACCTAAAGATTCATAAAAGAGCAGTGCTTCCGGCCTTTTTTTGTCTGTGGTGAGTTGAATAAGATGTGCCCCCTTATCTCTGGCTCTGTTTATAGCCCATAAAAACAGTTTTTTACCTAATCCTTTGCCTCTTTGGGTTTCCTTTATCCGTACCGCTTCTATTTGAGCTCTGGTTCCTCCTCTATACGTCAGGTACGGAATAAAACTGAGTTGCAGAGTGCCAAGAATCTCTTTTCCTTTTGATTCTAAAACAATCAATTCCTGGTTTTGATCTTCTACTATCCTTTTGAAGGCCTCGGTATACGACTGAGGTAGAGGGATTTTATTTGCTTCTCTTGTTTTACCCAAAGGGTCTTGTGCCAATAAGGCTACTATGCTAACTAAATCATTTTTTGTTGCCTTTCGAATAAGCATATCTCTTTAGGGATGTAATTCTACCCACTTACGAGCATTGATAAAGGCTTCTAACCATGGGGAAACCTTATCTGATTTGTCTTTCGGGTAGTAGGCCCAGTTCCACGGAAATATGGATCGCTCTATATGTGGCATAGTAACTAAATGTCTACCCGTCTCATCACACAACATTGCCGTATTAAAGCTGCTTCCATTTGGGTTAGCTGGATAATCAGAATAGCCATAAGTAGCGACAATATTATAGGAAGATTTTTGGTTGGGGAGATTAAACTTACCTTCTCCATGGGAAATCCATACACCTAATTGTGCTCCTGCCAGAGAGGAAAGCATTACAGAATTATTCTCTTCAATTTTAACTGAAGTAAAACCGCTTTCATGTTTGTGGGAGTTGTTAAAATCCATTTTTCCATGAATATCATGCTCTGGATTAATGAGTTCTAATTCCATGAACAACTGGCAGCCGTTACATATTCCTACGGAAAGGGTATTGGGTCTGGCAAAGAAATTCCGCAAGGAAGTTCTGGCCTTTTCATTATATTTAAAAGCACCTGCCCAGCCCTTTGCGCTTCCAAGTACATCGGAATTAGAAAATCCGCCTACCGCCCCGATAAAGCTTATATCTTCTAATGTCTCTCTACCCGAAATCAGATCCGTCATATGTACATCTTTTACATCAAAGCCCGCAAGAAACATGGCATTGGCCATTTCTCGTTCCGAATTGCTTCCTTTTTCCCTTAAGATAGCTGCCTTTGGTCGAATATTCGAACTAGGGCTCTCCGTTATCTTGTTTTGATAGTTCTCCGGAAAAATATATTGTAAAGGTTGTTTCTTATAGTTTGTGTAGCGGTCTAATGCCAAATTATTTGCCGTTTGTTCCTTGTCTAACAGATAGGATGTTTTAAACCAGGTATCGCGCAGTGCATGTATGTCTAGTGTAATTTCGGAATCTGCCTTACTAATAGTTAATTGGGGATTCTGGCTAACGGTGCCTATTTTGACAAAAGGAAGGTTGTAGGAACTAATTATACTTTCTGATTCTTCACTATCTAGCTGGAGGACAAGTCCGCTATTTTCTGCGAATAGAATTTTAATCAGATCATTTTCCTCCATTTCGTTGAAGTCAATCTGTGCACCTACAGATGTATCAGAAAAACACATTTCCAAGAGGGTTGTAACCAATCCGCCTGAGGATACATCATGTCCGGCAATCAGGATTCCTTTGGTGATAAGATCCTGAACCGCATCAAAGGCTTTTTTAAATAGAGAGATATCCTTAATATCGGGAGCCTTATCTCCAACTTTATTTAATATTTGTGCAAAGGAAGAACCTCCCAATTTATGAGTATCCGCGGATAAGTTGATATAATATAGCGCCCCTCCATCTTTTTGAAGAACAGGTTCGACAACCTTAGTGATATCCGAACAATTGGCTGCAGCCGAAATGATAACGGTTCCCGGAGCCAAAACTTCCTCATCCTGATATTTCTGTTTCATAGACAAGGAATCTTTTCCTGTAGGGACATTGATTCCCAATTCAATAGCAAAATCCGAAACCGCTTCTACGGCCTCGTAAAGTCTTGCATCTTCCCCTTCATTTCTACATGGCCACATCCAATTGGCAGACAGAGAAACAGACTTTAATCCTTCTTTTAAAGGTGCCCAAACTATATTCGTCAAGGCCTCTGCTATACTATTTCGACTTCCCGCCTGGGGGTCGATAAGACCGCTTATTGGGGAGTGACCAATAGAGGTTGCAATACCTTCAACACCTTTAAAATCTAAGGCCATTACCCCACAATTATTAAGTGGCAACTGCAGAGGACCAACACATTGTTGTTTGGCAACTCTGCCTCCGACACACCGATCTACCTTATTGGTTAGCCAATCTTTACAGGCAACTGCTTCTACTTGCAATACTGCCTCCAAATACTTTTGGAAATCCTCTATATTGTAGTCTAACGAACGGTAGGGTCTTACCACCTTTTTATCTGTCATTATTGTTTTAGGGGAACTGCCAAACATATCAGCAATATCCAAATCCATAGGGGATTCTCCCGTTTTACTAGACTTAAAAGTAAATCTGTGATCCATGCTAACATCACCTACATCATAAATTGGTGAGCGTTCTCTATCCGCAATCTTGTGTAGGAGGGACAAGTCTTCTTGTCCAATTACCAGTCCCATACGCTCTTGGGATTCATTTCCAATAATTTCCTTGGAAGAAAGTGTAGGATCACCTACCGGGAGTTTATCCAGATCGATTAAGCCTCCAGTTTCTTCTACCAGTTCTGACAGGCAATTTAAATGACCTCCCGCTCCATGGTCGTGAATGGATACTATTGGATTTTTCTCATTTTCTACCATTCCTCTGATAGCATTTGCTGCTCTCTTTTGCATTTCAGGGTTGGACCGTTGCACCGCATTCAGTTCAATAGCAGAACTAAATTCTCCTGTATCAGCGCTCGATACCGCTGCACCACCCATTCCAATGCGGTAGTTATCTCCTCCAAGAATAACTATTTTATCTCCTTTCTTGGGAACATCTTTTAAAGCTTGTTCTGATTTGCCGTAGCCGATACCACCGGCAAGCATAATAACCTTGTCGAAGCCCAATTTTCTTCCGTGTTCTTCATGTTCGAAAGTGAATAAAGAACCAGAGATTAAGGGCTGGCCGAATTTATTACCAAAGTCGGAGGCACCATTGGAGGCCTTTATCAGAATATCCATAGGTGTTTGATAAAGCCATGGTCTTTCTTGCATCCCATCTTCCCAGAATCTGTTTTTTTCTAGCCTGGAGTAGGAGGTCATATAAACCGCAGTACCAGCCAGGGGAAGGGAACCTTTACCTCCGGCTAATCTATCTCTTATTTCCCCTCCAGAGCCAGTTGCAGCTCCATTAAAAGGTTCTACTGTAGTTGGGAAGTTGTGGGTCTCTGCCTTTAACGATATTACTGAGTTGAATGAAGATTCTTTATAATAATCCGGTTTGTCTGAAGTAGCAGGAGCAAATTGTACTACTTCTGGTCCTTTTATAAAGGCGACATTGTCTTTATATGCGGAAACAATGTCATTGGGGTTTTTTTCCGAAGTTTTGCGGATGAGTTTAAATAGGGTCGAGGGCTTTTCCTCTCCGTCAATTACAAAGGTCCCATTAAATATTTTGTGTCTGCAGTGTTCTGAGTTGACCTGACTAAAACCAAAAACTTCGGAGTCTGTGAGTTTTCTTCCAATCTTAAGGGCGAGTTCTTCTAGGTAGGTTACTTCTTCTTCACTAAGGGCGAGACCCTCCTGATCATTATACGCTCCAATATCCTCTATTTCCATTATGGGAGCAGGAGTAACGTCTATAGTATAAATATCCTGATCTAGCTTGGTGTATTTTTCTTTTAGCATTGGGTCATAAGCCTTATGACCCTCATCTACACGGATAAATTCTTCAATTCGGGTAATACCATCTATTCCCATATTTTGAGTTATCTCGGTAGCATTGGTACTCCATGGGGTAACCATAGCTGCTCTCGGACCAACAAAAAAGGCGTCAATAGACGCCATTTTTAATTTAGGTGTATTGCCAAAAAGCCAGCTTAATTTTTCAGATTGTTCTGTCGTAAGATTTTTAGAAGTGGCTACAGCAAATATTTTTGTATTTGGATCACCAAAGAAATGAATCATAGTTCGTTTCTACATTAGAGATTAGAAAGCACAAATTTACGTTTTTCTAGTGGTTTTTTTTAAGAGATTTCGCAACAGTTTTCAAATATGATTGTTCATTACTTCTTGGCTAATCGGGCCATATAAAAACCATCAAAGCCACTTTCTGAGGGAAAAATTGTTTTTTGGGACTCTAATTGAAAGGCTTGCCCTTCTTTAGAGGCGAGAAACCAGGTTATTTGCTTTTCGTTTTCCTCTGGAAGGATAGAGCAAGTAACATAAATTAGCTTTCCTTCTTTTTTTACTATTTTAGAATAATTCACCAGTATTTCTCTCTGTGTCTCAACCAACTTTTTTATGAATTCTGGTTGAAGTTTCCATTTTGCATCAGGATTCCTTTTTAATACTCCCAACCCGGAACATGGGGCATCTATCAAAACTCTGTCAGCACTGTTGTAAAGTTTCTTATATACTTTAGAGTTGACGATATGTCTGGCTTCTACATTGTGAGCGCCAGCCCTTTTTGCTCTTCGTTTAAGTTCCTTTAATTTATTTTGATAGATATCTAAGGCAATTAACTGTCCCTTGTTTTCCATTATTGCGGCGAGATGAAGAGTTTTTCCACCCGCGCCAGCGCAACAATCAACTACTCTCATCCCTGGGGCTACTTCGCAGAAAAAGCCAACCTTTTGTGAAGAGGCATCCTGTACTTCAAAGTTTCCCTTTTTAAAAGTTTCAGTCCTGAAAACATTACTTCTTTCCGTCAGGACTAAGGCTTCTGGATACCCATTTATTTCATTTGTATTAATACCCTCTTTTTCTAAGAGATTCTTTAAACCAGACTTGGATGTTTTTAAGGTATTGGCACGTAAGACAACAACGGCCTTTTCATTTAAAGCTTTTAGTTCTTTAGACCATTGTTCATCACCTAATTGTTCTTCCCCCAGTTGATCCATCCAATCGGGAATAGATTCTCTGAATTTACGTGTTTGGGATAACTCGTCAAATTTACCTTTTATTCTCCTGGTGGGCGTAGACTCTAACTGTTTCCAATCGGGTAATTCTATACCTCGCAAGACTGCCCATACCGCAAACATACGAAAGAGATTTTCTCTACTATACGGTGCACTAACTTCAGCTATTTTGGCATACAGGCGCTTCCATCGCACTATGTCGTAGGTCGTCTCTGCTATAAAACCCCTATCTCGGGCGCCCCATCTTTTATCTCGTTTGAGTAATTTTTCTACTACCTTATCCGCGTATTCCCCCTCATTGAAGATCATATTTAATCCATCAACTACTGCAAAAACGAGATTTCTGTGTAACCGCATTATTCCAAATTTAAGCGGTAAAGGTATTGCTTTTAATTCTTAATAATGTGGTGATAGATTTAATAAAATGTCCCTTAATATTTTATTTTAGATGGATGTTATAAATATCTTGCGTAGCTATTTCTATACCAGGAGCAGCATACTCAATTCCAAAATGGATAAATCTTGAGAGCATATTACTGGTCTATATTAATTCTTCTATCCCTTGGATGTATATCGGAGAAAGACATCCAACCTATTGTATCTGTAGAGATACAACCCCTTCTGCAAGACACCATGAGCATACGTGCAATTGAACTATTGGAGGGAAGTTTAGGGTTTGCGGGTAATCAGGGACTATTTGGCACAATTGATCTCCATTCAGGAAAAGTTCTTAATGCAAGGCAAAAGTACAAGGATTTATCGCCTGAATTTAGGGCTGTGGCACATACCAAAGAAGACTTTTTTATGCTCTCTATTGGTTCTCCAGCTTTACTTTATAAAACAGGGTCTGCCGGGAGTATGGAAATAGTTTACAAGGAAGATGGGGAAGGGGTTTTTTATGACTCCATGATCTTTTGGAATGAAAAGGATGGAATAGGCGTTGGGGATGTCGTTGGAAGCTGTCTTTCGATTATAATAACACGCGATGGCGGTAGGAGTTGGGATAAGATTCCATGCACACAGCTCCCAACTGCTATTGAAGGGGAGGGACTTTTTGCGGCAAGCAATACAAATATAGCTGTAGTGGGAGACAAATGCTGGATTGGAACCAATAAAGGGCGGGTATATTTTTCAGGAGACAGAGGGTTGCACTGGACCATACAGCAAACGCCTTTTAAACATACTTCCGAAACGGCAGGTATATTTTCTGTTGCATTCTTCGACAGTAAAAAAGGTGCCCTCATAGGGGGAGATTTTAAAAATCCTCAACATAATATTGGTAACAAGGCAATTACAACAGATGGCGGACTTCATTGGGAACTGGTTGCGGATGGTGAGGAACCAGGATACAGGAGTTGTATTCAGTTTATTCCTGGTAGCAACGGAAACGAATTGTTGGCAGTAGGTTTTAAAGGGATTGACTACTCCAATGACTTTGGAAAGACATGGAAAAAATTATCAGATGAGGGGCTGTATACCATTCGATTTTTAAATGATACGATTGCCTATGGAGCAGGTAAAAACAGGATAGTGCAACTACTTTTTAATAGAAAATAGAGGAATGTTTAAATCGCATCCTAATTTCTCTTTTTACTCTTCCCTAACCTAAATTGAAATTCCCTTTTAAAAAAGTGAGCCTAAGGTGTAACTGCTGTTGGATGCTTTAACCGTTCTGGTTAGAATAGATTTAAAAACACTGGTTTTAAGCAGATCCTAAAGATTGCATATCGACAAGGTTTTTGTAGACACCATTGTTTTTCAGTAGCTCCATGTGATTACCTTGCTCTACAATTTTTCCTTTTTGAAGTACTACAATGTTATCTGCTTTTTGTACGGTAGACAATCTATGGGCAATTACGATGGAAGTCCTGTTCTTCATCATTTTTTCCAGGGCATCCTGCACCAGCTTTTCACTCTCAGTATCCAAAGCTGAAGTAGCTTCGTCCATAATCATTATTGGTGGATTTTTTAGTACTGCTCTGGCTATGGAAAGTCGTTGTTTTTGTCCTCCACTTAATTTATTACCACTATCCCCAATATTGGTGTCGTAACCGTTGGGCAATTCCATAATAAAGTCATGGGCATTAGCAATTTTTGCTGCTTCCATAACCTCCTCAAGTGTTGCATTTTCTTTCCCAAGTCCAATATTATTTTTCACAGAATCATTGAATAAAATGGAATCCTGTGTCACTAAACCCATAAGATGACGTACCGAAGTTATAGTTAAGTCTTTTATGTCAGTGCCATCTAGTTTTACCGCTCCTTTATTGGGATCGTAGAAACGGGTCACCAAATTGGCAATTGTAGATTTGCCACTGCCTGATTGTCCTACCAATGCTACACTTTGTCCTTTTTTAACCGTTAGGCTAAACTCCTCTAAAACAAGTTCTTTGTCGTATTTAAAGGAAACATTATCCAAGCTTATATCAGAATCAAAGCTTGTTTTCTCTTTAGCTTGCTCATTGTCTGCAATTGGATTCTCTGTTTCGAGTATTTCCAGAACTCTTTCTGCTGCAGCATTACCTTTTTTAACCCCATAGGAGGCCTTGCTTATAGACTTGGCAGGGGTTAGGATATTGTAAGCGAGCCCCATATAGGCAATGAATGAAGAGGCGTCCAGGGTTTGATCGACTAATACCATTTTTCCGCCAAACCACAATAGTATGCCTATTACCAAAATACCAAGAAATTCACCAGTAGGGGATGCCAGGTTTTGACGGTTTAAAAGACTATTCGAAAACTTGTAAAATCGCTTAGTAGACTTGGTAAAGGTTCTGTAAAAAATAGACTCAGCATTAAATGCCTTTATCACCCTTAAGCCCCCTAATGTCTCTTCAACGATAGATAAAAATTCTCCTTGTTCTTTTTGAACATCGTCGGATTGTTTTTTTAAGGACTTCCCTATTCTGGAAATAATCATTCCCGCAATAGGAATAAAAATAAATACAAAAAGGGTAAGTTTTAAACTAATAAAAAACATAATGAGAATTGTAAAGAGAATCGTTAGAGGTTCCCTTACAATAAGCTCTAAGATAGACAAGAAGGAGTGCTGTATCTCCAGTACATCTGACGAGATCCTCGCAATTACATCTCCCTTTCTTTTTTCTGAATAATAGGACAGGGGCAGGGCAACTATTTTTTTATACATCGCGTTCCGGACATCCTTCAAAACTCCATTCCTTAAAAAGGTAATGAAGTACATCGCCAAATAATTAAATAGGTTTTTAAGTAAAAATAAAACCAACACCAATCCGATTACCAAAACGAGACCACGCATCTCATCCTCACCAGCATAGCTTGTCACCTGATAATTAATGTAGTTTTGTATAAAATCTTTTGCTCCACCAATACCCTCGTATACCGGAGGTTCAACTACTTTTTTACTTTTATCAAAAAGTACATCCAACATTGGGATTAAAGCAGCAAAGGACAAGGCACTGAAGAGCGCATAGAGGATATTGAAAAAGATATTTAAAATCCCAAATTTCCGATACGGAATAGCATATCGAAGGATTTTTTTAAAATATTCCATTAATCGAAATTGAGTTCCTTTATAATGTCGTCTAAATGTTTTTCTAACTGATTTTCTGTCTCTTTAAAATTTTCGAAGGTATCCAATGCGCTGTTGGTGCTGAAATAGAACTTAATTTTTGGTTCGGTTCCACTGGGTCTTGCAGCCATTCGGGTACCATTGGCAGCCGTATAAATCAGAACATTCGATTTTGGTAAATCAATTGAAGTTCTTTCGCCTGTCTTCAAATTAGTTGATATAGAAGTGTTGTAATCATCGAGTTTAACCACTTCGGACCCACCTAAGGACTTTACAGGATTTTCTTTAAACGAAAGCATCATTTCTTTTATTTCCTCTGCTCCCTTTATTCCCTTTTTAGTTAGGGAAATCAGTTTTTCTTTATAAAAACCATATGCCAAATAGCATTCAATTAATTGTTTGTAAAAAGAGCTGCCAGATGCTTTTGCCGCTGCGCCTATTTCGCAGGCGAGAAGGGTAGAAGTAACCGCATCTTTATCACGGACAAAGTCGCCCACCATAAAGCCAAAACTCTCTTCCCCACCACCTATAAAAGACTGGGACGGAAAGTCCTTTATCATTTTTGCAATCCATTTGAAACCAGTTAAGGCAGTTTTACATTCAACGCCATATTGCTTGGCCATTTGTTCCATCATCGGAGTGGAAACTATGGTTGTAGCTACAAATTCATTTCCCTTTAAGCCCTCTTCTTTTCTTTTGTCCAGAAGGAACTTGGTCATTAACACCATTGTTTGGTTGCCATTGAGCAACTGCATCCTTCCTTCTAAATTTCGCACGGCAATTCCCAGTCTATCGCTGTCAGGATCGGTTCCTATTACCATATCGGCTTCTATTTCTTCTGCTTTTGCCATAGCCAAGGATAAGGCTTCTGGCTCTTCAGGATTAGGTGATTCTACCGTTGGAAAGTTGCCATCGGGTTTGGCCTGTTCTTCAATTATTGTAACCTCCGTATAGCCCGCACGTTTGAGAACTTCTGGAATAACTGTAATGGAAGTACCGTGTAGCGATGTAAAAACTATTTTAAATTTGCTCTTTTCCTCAGCACCAAAGCTGCCATTTTTTACCGAAGCATCGATAAAGGCATCGTCTACCTTTGAATCGATATATTCAATATTTTCTTCATTTGACTCAAAACGAATGGCATCAAAAGAAAGCTTGTTTATTTCATCAATTATTTCCTGATCCTGTGGAGGTACAATTTGACCACCGTCTGTCCAATACACTTTATAACCATTGTATTCCGGAGGATTGTGCGAGGCAGTAAGTACAATGCCAGCATGACAATTTAAATATTTAACAGCGAAGGATAATTCTGGAGTGGTTCTTAGAGATGAAAAAAGGAAGACCTTTATTCCATTAGCAGAAAATACGTCGGCTACAATTTTTGCCAAAGTATCACTATTGTGGCGGCAGTCATATGCAATTACCACCTTAATATCTTCATCCTTGTAAGTTCTATTAAGATAATTACTCAGACCTTGTGTGCTTTTGCCAAGCGTGTATTTGTTAATTCTATTGGTGCCAGTTCCCATGACTCCTCTCATACCACCAGTCCCAAATTCCAAATCCTTGTAAAAACGATCTTTTAATTCGTCCAGATTGTTTTCCAAAAGTTGTTCTACTTCTTCCTGAACTGATTTATCAAAGAAAGGACTGAGCCAGGCCTTTGCATTAGCAATTATTGCATCCATATTAGGGTGTTAAAGTTTAGCAATCAAAATTACAAAGAATATTGGGATACCTCATAGGTTTATTTCCTCAGAAATCGCATAGCGCTGTTCGTTTGCTCTGGAGCGGACCATTATCTCTCCTAGAAATCCAGCCAGGAAAAACTGTGTTCCAATAATCATAGCCGTGAGAGAAACATAGAACTGGGGACGTTCGGAAAGTAGTCTTCCGGTTGGGTTAATAAACAATTTATCTATTCCCAGGTATAGGGCAAATCCAAAACCAATGATGAACATAAAGACACCTAATGCTCCAAATAGATGCATGGGTCTTTTACCAAATTTAGCAACAAACCAGATGGTTATTAGATCGAGAAGTCCATTGATAAATCGCTCAGCACCAAATTTGGTATTGCCGTATTTTCTGGCCTGATGTTTTACCACCTTTTCTCCAATTTTAGTAAAGCCTGCATTTTTTGCCAAAACTGGTATGTAACGGTGCATTTCGCCTGAGACTACGATATTTTTTACTACCTCTAGTTTAAAAGCCTTCAGGCCACAATTGAAGTCGTGCAGTTTTACCTTGGATGTCTTTCGGGCTGCCCAATTAAACACCTTAGAAGGAATGTTTTTCGTCAAGACAGCATCATAACGTTTTTTTTTCCAACCTGAAATAAGGTCATAGTCTTCCTTCATTATCAATTCATACATCTCGGGTATTTCTTCCGGATTGTCCTGAAGGTCGGCATCCATAGTTATGACCACTTCTCCTTTTGCCATTTTAAAGCCTGCGTGTAGCGCTTGGGACTTACCAAAATTTTTACGAAAGCGTATCCCTTTGGTAAAAGGGTCTTCTTCAATTATTTTTTTAATGGTCATCCAAGAATTATCTGTACTGCCGTCGTCGATAAATATTATTTCATATAAAAAATGATTGGACTGCATTACGGTTACAATCCAATCATGTAATTCTTTTAACGATTCTTCTTCGTTAAGTAATGGGATGACTATGGATAAATTCATTCAGTTGTAAGGAAATTACCTCAAAAGTACAATATTTGAATGTTATTCCATAGGTTTTGATTTCTTGAAAATCAAACCACCGACCAAGCCAATACCCAAACCGATAATAATATTAAATATTAGAATTATGGGATAGGATATCCAAAAGTAGTTCAGGGTACCTTGGTATTGCTGGTCAATTTGTTGCTCCGTCATACTGCCACTCTCTATAGCATTTGCCTTTTGAATGTCTGCTACTTTTTGAACAAATTCAGTGTCTAAAACATTTGCGAGTAACATGGTGTATAATACGCCAATTACTCCTGCTACAACGGCAATTCCCGCACCTAGTTTTAATGCTTCCCCGAGACTGAGGTACCCTCCATTGGCTTTTTTAAAGCTTATGATTCCCCAAATAATAACTGCTACCGTAATAACAATGCTAATTACCGTATTGGAGGTGTCCTGTGAGTAATGCGCATCCATAGAATAAAGCATAAGAGCAAAAGCTACAGAAATGCCACCGAGTATAAGGCCATAATTCAGAGAAAACTTGCCGGTTTTTGGTTGATTTGTTTCCATTGGTTGATTTTTTTTAGTTTAAAACGTTAGTATGTGGTTGTCTAAGATTGTTACAACTAAAGATACGATTTTTAACTTTTCTTTTTTATTTAAATTAATTGCAGTTTCATATAAAAATAATTAAATTTGCACGCTGAAAAATTCAGTTTATTTAAATGTAGAAACGATGAGAAAAGGTATACATCCAGAAAATTATAGACTAGTAGCATTCAAAGACATGTCCAACGAGGATGTTTTTATTACAAAATCTACAGCAGAGACTAAGGAGACTTTAGAAGTAGACGGTGTAGAATATCCATTAATTAAATTGGAAATTTCCAGAACATCCCATCCTTTTTACACTGGGAAAGCAAAACTTGTGGATACCGCTGGTAGAATAGACAAGTTTAAAAGCAAGTACAAGAAATTCAAGAAGTAAGCATTTAGAAAGTGCCCAGATGGCTCTGGGACTTATACTGTTTAAAGATATATTGAACCTATAACGCCTTTGATTTACATCGAAGGCGTTATTTTTTTAATTTTATCTAAAATATTTTTGATGAACTATATTCTGTTTGATGATGAGGTGCGGGCTTCTCTGCTTCCCTTTACTTTTACAAGACCAGTCGCTGAAATTCGAATTGGCATACTTACCATAAGAAAGAAGTGGGAGAAGTATTTAGGCAATGAGACCTCTACCTTAACCGAGACCTATTTGTCTAAAAAGTTTCCTCTCAGACTTGCTGAGGACAATATGTTTATAAATTCTTCCTTTCTTCCTAAGGCCGAAGTAGTTCAACAAATAAATAACCTATCCGAAAAAGAAGCGCTTTACCATGGCGATGTTTTACTGGCGTACAGGGCTTCTAAACCAATGGAAGTTGAGGATTTAGTTGGTTTTAAACAGGTACAGTATTCCGCTGATCTCTTGCGCGTGGAAAATCCGTGGGATATTTTTTCTAAAAATGGAGTAGCCCTACAAGAGGATTTCGAATTACTAACAAAGGGGAGGAAGAGTGCTCCAATTTCCGATACCAACCACTTAATATCGCCAGAGAATATTTTTCTTGAGGAAGGTGCAAAAGTGGAGTACAGTATTTTAAACGCTACCCATGGTCCTATTTATTTGGGAAAGGATTCTGAAGTTTTAGAGGGTAACTTAATCAGGGGAGGCTTTGCGTTATGCGAAAAAGCGGTAGTAAAGATGGGTGCCAAGATTTATGGTCCTACAACCGTTGGTCCTTATGGGAAGGTATGCGGTGAAATAAATAATTCCGTAATTTTTGGTTATTCCAGTAAAGGTCATGACGGCTATTTAGGTAACTCCGTTTTAGGAGAATGGTGCAATATTGGGGCAGATTCAAACAATTCCAACCTAAAGAATAACTACGCACAGGTAAAATTATGGAGCTATCCTAAAGAACGATTTGTCCAAACCGGATTACAATTCTGTGGTCTCATGATGGGCGATCATAGTAAGACCGCCATAAATACCATGTTTAACACCGGAACAGTGATTGGTGTTAATTCAAATATTTATGTGCCGGGATTCCCAAGAAACTTTATTCCAAGTTTTAGCTGGGGAGGGGCATCTGGTTTTTCTACCTACTTGCCAAAAAAGGCGTTTGAGGCTGCAAAGGTTATGATGGCCAGGAGGGACGTTGTGTTTGATGAGGTAGAAGCAGAAATACTGCAACATGTTTTTGATATTACCAAGCAGTACCGAAACTTTTAGTATTTCCGTTGGTTGGTAATATGGCACTGCTCGAAAAAATTGCTTTTGGTATCTTTGCCGCGTTGGTAAAATCTATTTTTGACAAATGAAAAAGAAAGTCGCCTTCTATACCCTAGGATGTAAACTGAATTATTCGGAGACTTCTACTATTTCAAGAGACTTTAAGGAGAAAGGCTTTGAACAAGTAGGCTTCGAATCTATGGCCGATATCTATGTGATAAATACCTGTTCGGTAACAGAAAATGCAGACAAAAGATTTAAGTCCTTGGTTAAACAGGCACAAAAGCGGAATCCTGAAGCATTTGTAGCTGCAATCGGTTGTTATGCACAGCTCAAGCCAGAAGAGTTAGCAGATGTTGAGGGTGTAGATCTTGTATTGGGTGCTACAGAGAAATTTAAAATCACAGATTATATAAACGATCTTAGTAAGAATGATTTTGGTGAAGTACACTCTTGTGAAATTGAAGAGGCAAACTTTTACGTAGGAAGTTATGCTATAGGAGATAGAACAAGAGCATTTTTAAAGGTTCAGGACGGTTGTGATTATAAGTGTACCTATTGTACTATCCCACTGGCTCGCGGATTATCCAGAAGTGACACCTTAGAGAATGTATTGGCTAATGCTAAAGAAATTGGAGAGCAAGGAATAAAAGAGATTGTGCTTACTGGTGTAAACATTGGTGATTATGGCAAAGGGGAGTTCGGTGATAAACGACACGCGCACACCTTCCTGGATTTAGTAAAAGCCTTGGATAAAGTAGAGGGAATACATCGTTACAGGATTTCTTCCATAGAACCCAACCTTCTGAAAAATGAGACAATTGATTTTGTTGCGCAAAGTACTTCGTTTGTACCTCATTTTCATATTCCCTTGCAGACAGGTAACGATGCACTATTAAAATTAATGAAAAGAAGGTATTTAACTTCTTTGTATACAGACAGGGTAGCCCAAATAAAAGATACCATGCCGAATGCATGTATTGGTGTTGATGTTATTGTCGGTTTTCCAGGGGAAACAGAGGAACTTTTTCTAGAGACCTATAACTACCTCAATGCCCTGGATATTGCATATTTGCATGTATTTACCTATTCAGAAAGAGATAACACCTTAGCTAGTACTATGCCTAATCCAGTACCTAAAGCCGTCAGGAAAAAGCGAAGTAAAATGCTTCGAGGGCTTTCCGTTAAAAAGCGAAGGGCATTTTATGAATCGCAGCTTGGGCAAGAGTTAGTCGTTCTTTTCGAAGGAGAAAATAAAGAAGGGTATATACACGGTTTTACAGAGAACTATGTCAAGGTTAAAACACCTTGGAACCCGGATTTAGTAAACACATTAAAGAAGGTTTCTTTGGAGGACATTTATGAAGATGGATTGGTGAAAATAAAATGGGAGGAAACCCAATTGGAGAATAAAAAAACCTCCAATTTGGAGGTTTCTGAAGAATCATATCCGGATACCTACCGGTAACATTTCTTTATACTGTCTATTTTTTCGCAGGAATCCAGCAATTTGTGGGCTGGTCGGAACTACACGGAGTTTCTGCTCCTGTATGTGATGTAAAACCGCTTTGATAAAATCTTCTTTAAAACCTTGTTGTGTTATTTCTTCCGGTATCACTAGTTTTGTAAGGAAGACCTTCCTTTCTTGGGAAGAGTATTCAATTTTGGCTAAATGATTATCAACCCTTGCTTCAAACTGGCGCAGAAAACTGTTGTCCTTAATAGCTACTTCATTCATATAGTTTGTGTTATAGTGGTTTCAGATAAAAATAATTACGATCTTTCTAATGGATCAAAAGACCATAAGTTTTCCAAATACATAGAATAGATTTTAGGCAAATCACAGTCGGGGAGCAAAAATAACAAAAATTATACTAATTTCCTAGCAAAATAAAGACTTAACAACAGATGAGCCCTACTAAAATAGCGGTATATTTTATGCCCGGAATGGCTACAGGGCCAAGTATTTTTAGGCGTATAAAACTACCGGAGGAGTCTTTTGAATGTATCTATTTGGAGTGGTTTTTACCCAGTAAAGAAATGTCTTTAACCCAATATGCCGAGATGCTCTCAAAAAAAATACGCAGACCTAATCCTGTGTTAATCGGTGTCTCTCTCGGTGGGATTCTGATGCAGGAAATAGCAGAGTTAATCCCAGTAAGAAAGGTTATCATAATTTCCAGTATTAAAGACGAGTCCGAACTTCCCAGAAGATACGTTTTAGCAAGAAGAACAAAGGTGTATAAGCTTTTGCCAACTGGAATAGTTAATAGACTGGATCTTCTAGCAAAATATGCCTTTGGCAAGGCAGTACGAAAAAGGTTGAAACTCTATGAGGAATATTTAACCATCAGAGATAAAGACTACTTAGATTGGTGTATAGATAAAATAGTAAATTGGAAGAAAAAGCCCTCCAATCTAAAAATTGTCCACATTCAAGGTAGCAAGGACCCAGTGTTTCCTGTAAAATATATACAAGACTATATAGAAGTAAAAAATGGCACCCATGCAATGATCATTTACAGATATAATTGGTTTAATGAACGATTGCCTACAATTATTTTGTCATAGAATAGTTCTATTTTATACCTTTGATAGTAATAAAACCTGTAATGATGAAGCTTTTAAAGAATATTTTAATGATTTTGGGAATTGTATTTGTTGGAAGTTCCCTGATTTTTGCTGTGCAACAAGAGGAGGATACAACGGGGGATACCCAGACTTTAAAAGCGCCTGAAGAAACGGACAAAAATGTCGCCGCTGCTTATAAAATATCAGCAATTGACATTCCAGAAGACTTGAATTTTGCCGGGGAACCTGTACCACAAGAAGATCCAGAAATTATGGAAAGAGTGGATAGGGAGTTTTTAGTGAACACCTATTGGCAGTCTAATGCGTTATTGTTGATGAAGCGAGCTCATAAGTACTTTCCTGTAATAGAACCAATATTGGCCAAGAATGGCATACCAGAAGATTTTAAGTACCTGGCAGTAGCAGAAAGTGGATTACAGAACGTTGTATCTCATGCGGGAGCAACTGGTTTTTGGCAGATTATGAAAGGTACTGGAAGAGAATATGGATTGGAGATAAATTCTAATGTAGATGAACGGTATCATTTAGAGAAATCAACGGATGTTGCATGCCGATACCTAAAGAAGTATAAAGAGAAATTTGGTAGTTGGACACTTGCCGCTGCTGCGTATAATGCCGGCCCTGGAGCAATAAATAAGTTTATGGGTATCCAAAAAGTGGATGACTATTACGACTTATTATTAGGCCAGGAAACAGGAAGGTATGTTTTTCGGATTATGGCCATAAAGGAAATTTTAAGCAATCCCGAAAAATACGGATTTGAAATTAGTAAAGAGGATATGTACCAAGCCATACCTACTTTTAATGTCGAAATAGATCAACCAGTTGCCAATTTTGCTGATTTTGCTCAGGAGTACGAGATTAATTACAAGATTTTAAAGAGGCATAATCCATGGCTTAGAGAGCCCCATCTGAATAATGCATCTCATAAAAAATATACTCTTGAGATTCCAAACAAAGGGTATTACAAGGCCTCGAGATAAGCGTATTTAGATTTTCTTCATTTGCTGCTGCATCATTTTTATCTGATCCGTGAGCATATTGTTCTTATCTAACTTTTTTGCTTCTGTAAGAAGTGTGGTAGCCTCTCTTTTTCTTCTTTTTTGCATGGCAATTCCGGCCAGGCTTAATTTGGCCATTGCCACATCATAATCCATATTCAAACCTAGTTTTAGTGCTTTGCGAAAATACTTTTCGGCCTGGGTAAGATTCTTTTGTGAAAATATTATTCCATGCAAGTAATTGTAGTATCCCTGCTGCTTTGTTGTAAGGGATGCTTCTGGATTCTTAATTTTAGTCAACCATTTTTCTGTGCCTTCCATATCCTGCTTTCTCATTCTCAAAAAGGCCAAGAGAATCATTTCATTTCTAAAGTAAAGGAAGATAAAAATGGAGGCCAAAAGAATAAGAAAGATTCCATTTCCAATATTTCCTTCTACAAATTGGTAAACGGCATAGGCTATTATCAGAGCTGCAAGTATAATCTTAAAATTTTTATTGAACATAAGCTAGGTTTCTAGTAAATGATAAATTATAGTTGGTTTAATTTGTATTAAAGCCTCTGTGGTCTACATAATGAAATACGACTCATCTTATGGAAAGCTGAATGTATCCTCCATTTCCCTGAGATTATCTCGATGGAATACCCCAAAGGAGAGCGCAAAAGTCAAAAAAATTAAAACAAAAAAAAACTTTAATTTCACTTCAATAGCACTCATTTATGAAGCTTGCACAAAAGTAATAAAACTATCCGAAATATTTTTTTAAATCCATTTGCCAAAGCAAAAACTCTTCGTATATTTGCGCCCAGATTTTGCATACGCGAAGTAAAAAATATCGGTAATGAAAAGGACATATCAGCCATCAAAAAGAAAAAGAAGAAACAAACACGGTTTTAGGGAGCGCATGGCTTCTGTAAGCGGACGCAAAGTCATTGCCAGAAGAAGAGCAAAAGGAAGAAAAAAATTAACCGTATCTTCAGAGCCGAGACACAAAAAATAATGATCGAATATCTTCAAATAAATAGGTGTTACTTTTTAAAAGTAGCACCTTTTTTTTATCCAGTTACGAATAAAACCTCATTAAAATACAATTAAATGCCAAAAAGAAAAGATCTCAAGTCAATACTTATTATCGGATCCGGACCAATTATTATTGGTCAGGCTTGTGAATTTGATTATTCAGGTTCTCAGGCTCTTCGTTCCTTAAGGGAAGATGGAATAGAAACCATACTGATTAATAGTAATCCGGCAACTATTATGACCGACCCCTCCATGGCCGATCATATTTATTTACTACCGCTTACCACTAAATCGATTATAAAAGTTCTGAAGAAACATCCGAACATTGATGCAGTGCTACCTACTATGGGAGGACAAACAGCATTAAATCTATGTATTGAAGCAGGAGATAAAGGTATTTGGGAAGATTTTGGTATTGATATAATTGGAGTAGATATAGATGCCATTAATATTACCGAAGACCGGGAGAAATTCAGGGAGCTTATGTTGAAGATAGGTGTGGGGATGGCTCCGCAGGCAACCGCTACATCTTATTTAAAAGGTAAAGAAATTGCCCAGGAATTTGGGTTCCCCTTGGTTATCCGAGCCTCCTATACCCTTGGTGGTGCCGGTGCCTCCATTGTATATAAGCCTGAAGATTTTGATGAATTATTAAGTAGAGGTCTGGAAATATCTCCAATTCATGAGGTAATGATAGACAAAGCCTTAATGGGCTGGAAAGAATATGAGTTGGAATTGCTTCGAGATAAAAATGATAATGTAGTTATCATATGTACGATCGAGAATATGGATCCAATGGGTATACATACGGGAGATTCCATTACAGTGGCGCCGGCTATGACTCTTTCGGATAAAACCTTTCAGAGAATGCGCGATATGGCTATTCATATGATGCGCAGTATAGGGGATTTTGCCGGAGGTTGTAATGTTCAGTTTGCAGTAAGCCCGGATGAAAAAGAAGATATAATAGCAATAGAAATAAATCCAAGAGTTTCGAGATCATCAGCTCTGGCTTCTAAGGCTACAGGATATCCTATTGCCAAGATAGCTGCAAAACTTGCAATAGGGTATAGTCTGGATGAATTGGATAATCAAATTACCAAGTCTACTTCTGCGCTATTTGAACCTACCCTGGATTACGTAATCGTTAAAATCCCACGTTGGAATTTTGATAAATTTGAAGGTTCCGATAGAACTTTAGGTCTTCAAATGAAATCGGTTGGTGAGGTTATGGGAATCGGTAGGTCGTTCCAGGAGGCTCTGCACAAGGCTACGCAGTCCTTGGAAATTAAACGTAATGGACTTGGAGCCGATGGTAAAGGGTATAAAAATTACGAACAAATTATCTCCAAACTTACTATTCCAAGCTGGGACCGAGTTTTTGTGATTTATGATGCTATTCAATTGGGAATTCCACTCAGTAGAATACACGAAATCACTAAAATTGATATGTGGTTTTTAAAGCAATATGAAGAATTACATTTGCTTGAAAAGGAGATTTCAAAATACACCATAGAAAGTTTACCTAAAGACCTGCTCCTAGAGGGAAAACAAAAGGGATTTGCTGATAGACAAATAGCTCATATGCTAGATTGCTATGAAAGTGAAGTTCATAAAAAAAGAATGGACCTGAAAATAAACAGGGTCTATAAATTAGTGGATACCTGTGCGGCAGAGTTTAAGGCGATGACACCCTATTATTACTCTACCTTTGAGGCCGAAATTGAGACCCCTGATGGCACTAGATATGTAGCCAACGACAGTGAAGTGACGGATAGGAAGAAAATTGTAGTTCTAGGTTCAGGCCCTAATAGAATAGGGCAGGGAATAGAGTTCGATTACTGCTGTGTTCACGGTGTTTTAGCTGCTGCTGAATGTGGCTACGAAACGATTATGATCAATTGTAACCCAGAAACTGTTTCTACCGATTTTGATACAGCAGATAAACTGTATTTTGAACCGGTTTTTTGGGAACATATTTACGACATTATTTTACACGAGAAACCAGAGGGTGTAATCGTGCAACTTGGCGGACAAACGGCATTAAAGCTGGCAGAGAAACTAGACAAGTACGGTATAAAAATAATTGGTACTAGTTTTCAATCACTAGATCTGGCTGAAGACAGAGGAAGCTTTTCTAAATTGCTTAAAGAAAATAATATACCTTATCCAGAATTCGGAGTAGCAGAAAGTGCTGATGAGGCCTTGGAGCTTGCAGATAAGTTAAAATTTCCAATTTTGGTGAGACCTTCTTATGTTCTTGGGGGTCAGGGTATGAAAATTGTTATCAACAAAGAAGATCTTGAAGCACACGTTGTAGATTTATTGAGAAAAATTCCTAATAACAAACTGTTGTTGGATAACTATCTCGATGGTGCCATAGAAGCAGAAGCAGATGCAATCTGCGACGGGAATGAAGTGTATATCATTGGGATTATGGAACATATTGAGCCATGTGGAATACACTCAGGAGATTCCAATGCAACTTTGCCACCCTTTAACCTGGGAGAATTTGTGATGCAGCAAATAAAGGATCATACTAAAAAAATAGCATTGGCTCTTAATACAGTAGGATTGATAAATATTCAGTTTGCAATCAAAGACGATATGGTTTACATCATCGAAGCAAACCCAAGAGCTTCCAGAACGGTTCCGTTTATTGCAAAAGCTTATGGAGAACCTTATGTAAACTATGCCACAAAAGTGATGCTGGGAGAGAAACGTATAAAGGACTTTGATTTTAACCCTGAACTAGAAGGCTTTGCAATCAAACAACCTGTTTTTTCCTTTAATAAGTTTCCAAATGTAAACAAGAACCTGGGCCCTGAAATGAAAAGTACTGGGGAAAGTATCTTATTTATTGATAGCCTTAAGGATGATGAGTTCTATGAACTGTATTCCAAGCGTAAAATGTACTTAAGTAAATAACAGCTTACACTTGTCATACTAGGTAAAAGAAGACAAACCGGTAACTCACCACATAGTTGGGGATTACCGGTTTCTTTTATTTTTAAAGGCTCGAGGTACTCATTAGGAAGCTACCCAAATCTTACTATGAGATAACTATTCCCATTCTGTATGAAAAATGCCATCTCTATCAATTCGCTCATAGGTGTGCGATCCGAAATAATCCCTTTGTGCTTGCAACAGATTTAAAGGAAGTCGGGCCGAAGTATAGGCATCGAAGTAAGAAAGAGAATTAAATAGTCCGGGCATTGGAACACCAAAAGAGGCTGCGTTGGCTACAATTTCTCGGGTTGCTGCAATAGTACTGTCTATCTTATCTTTGAATTTAGGCGACAAGAGTAGGTTTTGTAGTTCGCTATTATCCTCAAAGGCTTCTGAAATATCTTCTAACACTCCAGCTCTAATAATACATCCGGCACGCCATATCTTAGCAATGGTGCTTAGCTCTAAATCATAACCATACTCTTTAGAGGCTTCAGCCAATTGATGAAGACCTTGTGTATACGTAATTATGAAGGCAAAATATAGGGCTGCTTCCATTTTCTCGATTAAATCCTTCTTTTCTTCTGTTGGAATAGTTGGTTTCGAAAAGATAGCATCGGCCTGTACTCTATCGTCTTTTAAAGCAGATAATTCTCGCATGCTCACAGCGACGTCAATCGTAGGTACAGGGATACCAAGGTCCATTGCATTTTGAGAGGTCCATTTTCCCGTTCCTTTTTGTTTGGCCTTATCTAATATCATATCCACCAGCTTCCCATCACCTAAACTGTCGTTCATACTAAAAATATCTGCGGTAATTTCTATCAAGAAAGACTGCAACCTACCGTTATTCCAGCTGGCAAACAGGCTTTGAAGATCATCGTTCGAAGTACCAGCGACTTTTTGCATAAAGTCGTATGCCTCCGTTATAAGTTGCATAAGACCGTACTCTATTCCGTTATGGACCATCTTAACATAGTTTCCGGCAGACTTAGGACCTAAATAGGCAACACAAGGTTCCCCATTGAACTTTGCGGCGACAGCCTCAAATATTGGCCGTACTTTGGCATATGCCTCCCGGTTGCCTCCAGGCATTATACTCGGGCCAATACGTGCCCCCTTTGCTCCGCCAGAAACGCCTGCTCCGAAAAAGTGTATTCCTAGTTTTTTTAAATGAGCCTCTCGTCTGTCCGTATCGGTGAAAAAGGAATTTCCACCATCAATAATTATATCCTCTTCTTCCAAATAAGGTATTAAACCATCTATAACTGTGTCGACAACTTTCCCAGCGGGAACTAATAACATAATTTTACGGGGTCTGGACAAGGATGCAACGAAGGTTTTTGTAGAGTTTGTGGCATTTACTTTTGTAGGATCGCCTCCTTCGTCTATTAAGGCTTTCACCTTTTCTTCATCCAAATCGCAACCAAATGCAGTATATCCTTTATCGGCAACATTCAAGATAAAATTTCGTCCCATTACACCCAGTCCAACTAGTCCAAAATCGTACGTATTCTCTTGCATATAAATTTTCTTTGTATTGGGTAAGGCCTGCACTCGCTGCCCGACCCATTTATAAATTAAATAAACTCTATCTTAGCTCAGAAACTTCTCAAAAGTAATTTAAATATTCTAATAAAAAAGATTGAATATGTTGATAGCAGCTTCCTTAACAAAAAGTGATATACAATATGCGTAAAATGGACGGTCAGATCTTGGTTATTTTTGGTGCTTCCGGGGATTTGACAGCACGTAAACTAGTACCAGCTCTATTCGCCCTGCATAAAGGAGGGAACCTTCCCGATAATTTTCTGGTATTGGGCACCAGTAGAAGTAGTCTAACCGATGAGGCCTTTAGAGCAAAGGTTGTAGAAAGCACTTCCTATATTGAAAAAGAAGACAATCCCGATCAGAAGAAGTTGTTAGACTTCTTTAAGGAAAAACTATTCTATCAGGATATAGGGGATAGTTACGATACAGACTATACAGTTCTGGCGAAGCGAATACATACCCTAGATAAAAAGTACGGAACGGAGGGAAATTGTATGTTTTATTTGTCTACCCCTCCCGATATGTACGAAGTTATTGCTCGAAATCTGCACAAAAAAAAGTTAGCAGAGGAAGGTTCGGGCTGGAAGCGATTAATTGTAGAGAAACCTTTTGGTTATAGTCTGCGTTCAGCTAAAGAGTTAAATACAGGATTGCAGAACTATTTTAAGGAGTCACAGATATACAGGATAGATCACTATCTGGGCAAGGAAACCGTTCAGAACTTGTTGGTTACCCGTTTTGCTAATAGCATTTTTGAACCTTTGTGGAATAGGAATTATATCCATCATGTGGAAATAACCAATGCAGAAAGTGTTGGCGTTGAAAAGCGTGGTGGGTACTACGACAAATCTGGTGCATTACGGGATATGTTTCAAAACCATTTATTACAAATAGTATCCCTTGTGGTCATGGAGCCTCCAATTAATGAAAAAGCGGAAGCCATTAGAGACGAAAAGGTAAAAGCACTAAGGTCCTTACGCATTATGAAGGATGAAGAAACCCTTCATAAGAATACCATACGAGGACAGTATTTGGCGTCTAATCTTATGGGAGAACAGGTGCCTGGCTATAGGGAAGAACCCGGAGTAGCAGCCGATTCCACTACCGAGACCTATGCCGCCGTTAAGTTTTATGTGGACAATTGGCGGTGGAAAGATGTTCCCTTTTATGTTCGTACTGCGAAAAGAATGCCAACAAAGGTAACCGAGGTTGTTATACACTTCAAATCCCCACATCATCATATCTTTAGTCGTTCCGGAATTATAGATAAAGACAATAAACTAATTATAAGAATTCAGCCAGATGAGGGTATACTGATCAAATTTGGCGTAAAAGTTCCAGGTCAGGGTTTTAAAGTGGAGAGGGCCAATTTGGAATTTAACTACGACGATTTGGCCGAGACTACCTTAATGACAGCCTATGAACGTTTATTGATGGACGCTATGCAGGGAGATCCAACGTTGTATGCCAGAGCAGACGAAGTAGAAGCGGCATGGGCTTTTGTAGATCCTATTTTGGAATATTGGAAGAAAGGTAAAGATGTGGTAACCTATGGGTATTCCGCAGGAGTATGGGGGCCACAAAATGCAAACGATCTCTTTGAAGGTGCTTATTCGTGGCGGAATCCAGGCTCGCTTTTAGGAGACGATCCTGGTTTTTGTGTAATTTGTTAATTAGAAAATATGCAACGGAAAATCTACAACTCTAAAAAAGAAACAGCTGCCGCTTTTGCCGAATTTCTTATGCATCGAATCAATAGGGCTGAAACATACCATATTGCCTTATCGGGTGGAAGTACACCAAAAATGCTATTCGATCTTTTGGCAACGGATTATCTAGACAAGATCCATTGGGAAAAACTATATGTATATTGGGGGGATGAAAGATGTGTGCCTCCGACAAGTCCGGAAAGCAATTATGGTATGACTAAATCACATCTGTTGGACTTTGCTCCTATACCAAGAGATCAGGTATTTAGAATGCAGGGGGAGCTCGATCCAGATGTGGGAGCTGCAGAATACGCCAAGGTATTAAGAACTAATTTGAAAGGATCTATTCCAAGTTTTGATCTGGTAATTCTAGGTATGGGAGATGATGGTCATACAGCATCCATTTTTCCCCATCAAATCGACTTGTGGTCAAAGAAAGGACTCTGTGTTGTTGCTGAACATCCTGAGACCAGACAGAAAAGAGTATCTATAACCGGGGAGGTTATTAATGCAGGGGCCGAAGTGGTTTTTTTGGTAACTGGAGATTCTAAGGCCACCAAAGTGGGTGAAATTTTCAACACTATAGGAGCGTACCAGCAGTATCCTGCATGTCTGGTACAGCCTACCTCGGGGAAGCTAACTTGGTTTTTAGACAGAGATGCTGCGAAAGAGTTAGTGCTAAACTAGCCACATAACTCGTCCATATTAATAACTCAATTAGGTTGCAACCTGTTTTTCTCCTTTTCAACATTTGTAATAAAGTACTTGGTGTCTCCCCACCAAAAAAACGAGGTATAGCGTTCTTCATATTGTAATTTAACGTAAGCGCCCTGATATTCTTTAAGCTTCTCAATTAAATCCTCTCTTTTAGAAGATACTGAAAAGGAAAAGATCTGTGCACCGGATATTCCCTGGCTTATCTCTCCTTCCCATGTTTTTGCAATAACTCCTTTACGACTGATTTTGATGAGTTCTCCAGACCTAACTCCTTCACTATAAGGGACATAATATATGAATGCAAAATAACAGAAAATACCTAGAACAACGGTAAGTAATGTAATCAGTAGTGCTTTTTTCATAAGAATATTATTCTAATTCATCGTATTGGGCTCGCTCCAGGTAGTTCTCCGGTAAGGCTTTTTTTGCTTTTGCACCCATTTTTTTAAGCTTTTCAATGCTAGTAATTATGTTTCCGCGTCCTTCTACTAGTTTGTTCATAGCTCCTTTATACTCAGTTTTGGCATCATCCATCTTTTTACCAACTTTGGTTAAATCGGAAATAAAGCCTTCGAACTTATCATAAAGGGCCCCTGCCTGCCTTGCAATTTCTAAAGCGTTTCTTTGTTGTTTGTCGTTGCTCCACATGGTGTCTATGGTACGCAAGGTAGCCAAAAGAGTAGAGGGAGTAACGATGACAATTTTATGTTCCAGCGCCTTGCCATAAATACCATTGTCTTCATTGATGACAACAGCAAAAGCTGGCTCTATGGGAACGAACATCAATACAAAATCCGGACTCTCCATCTCATAAATATCTTCGTATTTCTTTGCGGATAGCTGTTGTATATGGGTTTTAATGGAGGTTATATGTTCTTTGAGAAAGGCTGGACGCTTTTCCTCATCTGCATTTACATATCGTTCGTAGGCGGTTAAGGAAACCTTGGAGTCCACAATCATCTTTTTACCTCCTGGTAGATTAATGATTACATCTGGTAGTTGCCTAGTACCATCTGCTTTCGTAAAACTTTGTTGAACCGAATACTCGTAATCCTTTTTTAGGCCAGATTTTTCCAACACCCTCTCCAAAACCAGTTCCCCCCAATTACCTTGCATTTTGCTATCTCCTTTTAGGGCTTTTGTCAGGTTAAGGGTTTCTTTCGACATCTGTTCGTTCAACTCCTTTAAACCAAATATTTGCTGACGCAGAGCAGCATGGTAGTCGATGCTCTCTTTATGCGTTTTATCTACCTTGTCTTCAAAATGCTTTATCTTTTCTTTAAGAGGGTTTAAGATATTTTCAATATTCTCTTTGTTTTGCTTGGTAAATTTTTCGGACTTTACATCGAGAATTTTATTTGCAAGATTTTCGAACTCTTTGGTGAATTTTTCTTGAAGTTTGTTCACTTCCAATTTTTGCTCCTCATTCTTTTCTTTTAAATGATTCATCTTTTCTTCTTGCCGAATGAGTTCTAATCGAAGTTCCTCTTTTTCCTGTGCTATTTTTGTGATTTCTTCTTCTTTTCTGGATAGACCGGATTCTAGTGCTTGTAAGGATGTCTTCAGTTGTTGTTCTCTTTCCAATAAGGCACTGAGGTTCGATTTGGTTTTTAAACTGGTTATATAATATCCAAGAAAATATCCAAAAGCCAAGCCTGATACAAGGAGGGAAATAATTAATAAGGGGTTTTCCATAAAGAAGATTTAATCATTATAAAGATAGGATATTCCTATGAAAAGAAACGACAGGAATCTCAGGATACAATTTTAAAACTTCCAGTTTCAGCATTAAAAGTTATACTATCCGATGGAAATAAATCGTCAAAACTCTTTTGCTCAATGAGACTGCACGGATCACCAAATATGGAAAGGGATTCTTTTAAGATTACGATTTTATGACAAAGTTGGATGGCCAAGTCTATTTCATGGGAACTAAAAAGTATCGTTTTGCCCGTTTCTATGGCAACCTGTTTAAGCAATTTAATGATTTCGACTTTGTGGTAAAGATCTAAATGGGTGGTAGGTTCATCGAGTATTACAATATCTGTGTCCTGACAAAGAGCTCTTGCAATCAGGACCCTTTGCAGTTGTCCGTCACTCAGTTCATAGCACTTTTTATCTTTCAGATTTTCTAGTTTGACTTCTTTTAAGGTTTGATGGACTTTCTGAACATCCTCTTTTAGCATGTTCCCAAGCCAATTCGTGTGGGGTTGTCTACCCAATGAGACTAATTCTAGTACACTCAAATTCATAGATGCAAGAGGCTCTGTTAGGACAACGCTAACTGTTTTAGCCAGAGATTTGGGGTGGTATTCTTCTATAGGTTTCCCATGGAGAAATACACTTCCTGCCAGGCGTGGTTGTATTGTAGCCAATGTTCGGATTAGGGTTGATTTTCCGATACCATTAATTCCTATTATTCCGAGTAGCTCACCTTTCTTTAATTCGAAGTTTACCGGTCCACATACTGCATTTGCTTTTTTATTGCTTATGTACCCGACGGATAAATCCTTTACGCAAATAGTGGTATGTCTTTCTTTAGAAGTAATTGTGCTTAGAGATTTAGTTATCAAAAAATCATTTTTTTTCTTCGAACCAGTAGCCAAATTACCATTGGAGCACCAACCATGGTGGTTATGGCATTTAAAGGTAATACATAGGAAGATAGGGGTAATTGTGCAATTGTATCGCAAAATAGAAGAATAATGGCTCCTAGTATTAATACAGCGGGTACCTGAATTTTGTGCTCTGTTGTATTAAATAGTTGTCTGGTCAGATGTGGTACTGCTAGTCCGACGAAGGCAATAGGACCAGAAAATGCAGTAATGGCTCCAGCCATTATACCCGTAGCAATAATCAATGCGAAACGTATTCTCTTTACTGGTACTCCAAGACTCTGGGCATAGTTTTCCCCTAAAAGAAGAGAATTTAGGGGTTTTATGGCCCCAACACTTATTAGGGTTCCTACACCAATAAATAGTAACAAGAGCAAAACCTGAGCCCAACTTAGATTGCCTACACTACCAAAAGCCCAAAAAATATACTGCTGTAGTTTTTCGGCATCGGTAAAATAAGAAAGTACACTAACTACTGCAGCCGAAATACTTCCAAACATTAGCCCTATTATCAATAAAGCCATAGTGTCTTTAACTCTGGTGGCCATTGCAAGAACCACTAGCAAAACGACAAAACTCCCTAAACTCGAAGCAATGGCAAGGGCAATATCACTAAAGAATCCGGTGAGAGAAAAACTAGCAAACAAGCTACCTCCCATTATCAGGAGGGCTGCACCCAAGCTAGCTCCAGAACTAATTCCCAACACAAAAGGACCTGCCAACGGATTTCTAAAAAGTGTTTGCATCAAAAGGCCACAAAGAGAGAGACCTCCTCCTACTAGCGCAGCAGTTATGGCTTTAGGAGCACGATAATTTTGGATAATATATTGCCAGGATTCATTCTCAACCTCTAGGCCGACCATACCCTTAACTGTTACTAGAAAAGGAATATGTACAGAACCAAGACTAATATTTAGTAAGAACAATACAAAAAGAACTGCCACAAGAAGTACGAAAGAAATGGTATAGGATCTGTTGGGTATCACTTATTCTAATGGTCTAAAAAAATAGGGGTCATATCCTGTTAATAGTTCAGGGTGAAAAATATGGATCAAATCTTTTAAAACCAAATCAGGTCTTAAAGGGCCTAGTTCGTAATACAGCAAGCCTCCAGTTGCCCCTTTTGTTCTGGCAAAAGTAAATACTTTTTGATCTTTAAAAGCCTTAAAACGCGAGTAATGTGGACTGGCACTTTGGAGTTGATCATAGGATGTAAATTGGGAAGGAGAAATCCAATAGTCCGCATTCTGTCCCTTTTCTAATACGCTTTCCACACTCAAGGCGATACTTCCAGAAGTTTGATCATCTTTCCAGAGATATGCAGCATTGGCATCTTCGATAAATTTTGCAGCCCAGCTTTGTCCTCCCGGGAGATACCACACATCTTTATAAAGTGCACCACTTAGAATAGTTGGTTTCCCAGCAGACTTCTCTGCAATTTTTTTGGCAAATGTATAATTCCTGGAAATAGTCTGAAATATGGAATCCGCTTTCTCTTCCAGTTCGTAGAAAGGAGCAAAGAAGCGTATCCACTCTGCCTTGCCAAGCGGTGTTTGCTCTGTCCAATCCCCATTAAACACAACAGGAATATTCGAAGATTTCAAGGTTTGGTAGGCAGAATTTTGGTTGTTAATACTAAAACCAAAGATTATATCAGGAGCAAGGTTTAAAGTAATTTCCGTATTGATATCCTCGTTTTTTCCCAACTCGGCAATCTGACCTTGTTCTATACGTTCTCTGGTACGTTTGGAAGATATATAGGTTGTATTAGGGAAACCAACAATAGACGTTTCTACTCCTAATGCCTCCAAGGCGGCTATATGGGTAGTAGAAGTGGCAATTACACGTGTCACTGGCGTACGAATTACCGCATCGTATTGGTCTATTGATATTCCAGACGGTAATTCCGTATTCTTTTTTACAAGTAAATAAGAGTATGACCGATTCGCTTCTGGCCAAGGGGAGTTTACAATAACTGCTGTTGCAGAAGAGTCTAACTTTTTAATAGAGAAACCATTGGCATATTCTATAGCACTAGTCTGATTTTCAAAGCTTAGAACCGTCTCTTTCTTCTTAGAATTACAAGAGGTAAATAAAAAGAACACAAACAGGGAGAATAGCAACTTCTGAAGTAGATTTTTCATTGCCACAAGGTAACAAAAGTGTTTCTGTATTGCCCAAATAAAATTGACGGGATTGGTTTGACTTCTAATTCCGCATACATTCGGATTATATGCTCATCCTATAGGATCTCTGATACCCTATTTTCAATCAAAGCATTGGGATATAGTTTGGTTGTCAAAAATTAATCCTATTTTCGTCCCGAATTTGGTTTTTATGTCTCTTTGTAGACATAAAATTAAAAGGGAATCCAGTGATTCTAAGTTCGATACGAAATTAGTTAAAGTCTGGAGCTGTTCCCGCAACTGTAAGCTAAGTCCTTTGTTTAGGATGTTTATTACAAAACAACGCCACTGTGAAACCAGTTAAACGCTGGTGCTACGATAGAAATATTGTTGTAGTAACGGGAAGGTAAGTAGTAAAACGCAAGCCAGGAGACCTGCCATTTTCATTAATTGATGTAAAACTTTCGGGATAGAGGTTTTCGTATGGTTCTTCCTGCGCTTTATTCCCGTTTAATTTTTTGAAAATGAAGAAAAGTGATGTGCTTGTAGCGGCGCTCTGCATTGGAATGGCTATTATTTCTAATGCCCAGGAACAGGATCAAATGGATTTACAGGAGTTGGATGAGGTGGTTGTAAGCGATTCCAGATTTGCCTTAAAAAGAGAAAATTCGGGTAAAACGGTGATTCAAATTAGTCAGGAAGAATTAGCACAGAGTCAGGGAAAGACGGTGGCAGAAATTATCAATACAAAGAGCGGGATAGAGATTACAGGAAGTAGGGGACGAGAGGGAGAAGTTTTAGGTGTTTTCCCAAGAGGAGGTCGAGGAAGACAGGTGTTGATCTTAATTGATGGCGTTCGGGTATCGGATCCTTCTTCTTTTTCACAGGAATACGATCTTAGACTTCTAAATACTGCTGCGATTGAGTCTATTGAAATTATAAAAGGTGCTGCCAGTACACTTTATGGGATGAGTGCCGCGACGGCAACCATAAATATTACAACGAAAAGGGCTTCAGAAAATAGAATTGAAGCCAACTTGCAATCTAGCATAGGTACTAACCAAACAGCTGCTGATCAGAATTACAATATCGCTGAATTTCGGAATGCAGCGCTTGTGAGTGGTTCTCTTAATAAGTTTACTTATAACCTGGGCATAAATAATTCCTATTCCAATGGCATGTCTTCAATTATAACGCCCGAAAATGAAGAAGACCCATTTTCCAGATATAACATAGATGCTAAATTTGGCTATAACTTTAGTGAAGATTTTAATCTGTTGGTTTATGCAAACAATACAAAACTAAAAACATCCTATGACGAGTCTTTCGGATTGATAGACGCACCTTATCAATTCCTTTCAGAGCAAACTCGTTTTGGAATAACTTCTAAGTGGTCTTACGGAAAAGGTGACATCAACCTAAATGGGGCTTATTCTGATTATAGTTCCGAGAACATAAGTGC
>CAZWPZ010000029.1:0-3347 GCA_964636005.1 uncultured Eudoraea sp. | reverse complement strand
ACTGAACTAAATAGAAGATAACCTGTTTTCTTAACGATATCGGTGAAACCGTAAACACATTGTGGGTTTTCCGGTTTGTTATAGACGAGTCCGTTAGGAGCCCTGTTAATAAAATCCATGCCCCGGCGTAAGGCAGGTTCATACTTTTTGAAAAAGTCTAAATCGTTGCTGTTTTTTACATAGTGATAAACAGAACTAACTATAAAAGCACCGTTATCCATAGCATGATCTGCCAATGGATTGTCTTTTGACCCAGGGCTATAGATGGCGAGCCCCTCTGAATTTACTCTGTCCGGCATACAACCGTCAGCTCGTTGTCCGGCCAATTGATATTCCAGAAAGGATTTTGCATCTTCATCCTTAATGAGCTTGTCGGTAAACTGATAAATATAGGCAAAGCCTCGGGTGAATATTAGATTGTAATGCTTCTTCTTATCAGCAAAAAATACAGTAGTGCCATCATCCAGTTCACCGCGATTGGAGGCTACAAGACCTTTTGTATAGTTGCGCAACCATGCTACATTGGCCTGAAAGGACGGGTCATCAGATAGGTAACCGGATTTCTGTTGACCAAACATTGCTGTACAAGCCAGCACAAACATGAAAAGTAAGGTAGTAGGTAAGTTTCTCATTCCTTTTATTTTTACTCAATGAATTCGCCATACGGTCTGTTCGGAAATGATTTCAAACTCTTTATGAGCAATTTCTTCATTTCTTTAGATTTCTTGGAATTCGATTCAAAAATATTTTTCTTTTCTGTAGGATCATTATTAAGATCAAACAGTTGGTTTTGATCAAAATACAAGGGGTTTAATTTAGCTGCATGGTAACCTAGATGACTGTTGCGGGTGTAATAAGGTAATTTATGGGTATGTCCGTTCCAACCTTTTAAAACAACGCCATTATCAATTTGTTTTTGTGCCTTTTCATCATAGCGAACACTGATATATTTCCAGTCTTTTGTTCTTACTCCTCGGGCATATCCTAATTCAAAATATAAATAATCGTGCACGGCTTTCTCACTTCCGGCTAATACTTTTTTTAAGCTTACCCCATCTATGGCATCTATCTTTTGTAAATCTACGCCGGCTACATCTAAAAAAGTTGGGGTAAAGTCTATATTCTGCACTAATTCATCATACAACGATTCGGATTTAATCCCTTTAGGCCAATGAATCATTAAAGGTACTTTTATTCCACCCTCGTAAATAGTTGTTTTTCCTAAATTATAATTTCCATGATCAGAAGTCACTACAATAATGGTATTCTCATAGATCCCCTTCTCTTTCAATTTCTTGATTACCGCCCCTACTGCATGATCGAACCACCTTAACCAGGCATGGTCCGGGTTTTTACCGGCTGCAATGACTTCCTCCAAGATTTCTTTTCGGGAAGGCATATTTTCAAATTCTTGATTCAAATACCCCTCTCCTGTAAATTTCGGATCCGCATCCAATCCGTAAATGTATTTTCCATTTTTCTTTACCCAGGGGGCCGGACCATGAGGTACCATTTCACTGTAATAGAGAAAGAAGGGGTCATCTCCAGCCTGGTCTATAAATTCCAAGGCGGCTTTGTTCTTCCATTCAATATTATGAACGTTTAAATCTTCATTATATAATTCCCTAAGATTTCCTGAATATACTCCGTTAGCATAATCAAACCCATATTTCATGATGAGGTTCGACCAATACTTATGGTTGTGTTTCATTGCTGCATTAATTTCTGGATCTCTGGGATCTGCGTCTTTATCATAATGAATTAAGCCATCAGTTTCTGAATTATCAGAATTCCATTTTTCTCTTCTATTCAATAAGTCATGATTAATAATATGGCTCTTACCAACGAATCCTGTTTTGTATCCTGCTTTTTGCAGTAATCTTGGTAAGTTTTCGCGCTCCATTTCCAACTCTGTATTATTTTCTACCCGTGTCATTTTTCCATATGGGTGCAATCTCATAAATGAGGGGCCTTCAGATCGTCCTGCATACCTTCCTGTTAACATGGTATACCTGCTGGGAGAACACACAGAACTGGAAACAAAGGCATTCTTAAAAATCATACCGTTTTTTGCCAGATCATCTATTATTGGAGTATGTACATCGGGATCACCATTAAAGCCAAAAGGACGGGATTGTACTTTTTCGCCTTCCAGATGAATTTTACTACCGTCTTCTTTTGTTGGAACGATCGCACTTTGGTCATCGGTCATGATGTAGATAATATTGGGTCTTTTGATTTTTTGGCCAAAGACCCTACTATCATTAAGGGATAGCAATAAAAACAAGATCAGTAATAAATAAATTTTGGTTTTCATATGTGTAAAGATTTCTAAATTATTGATTCCAAATGCTTTTAGAGGAATTTGCTGTGATTTGAATTAAATATTTTTTTGCTTCTTCTGTCTTTGACTTTTCTTCTGCAACCAGATTGATTGACTCTGATCCATCCTTTGACAAATCAAAAAGCTGCGCCTTGTCTGTTGGGTTTTTGGATTTGTCATTTTTGATTTCGATATATTTCCAGGTTCCAAACCTTACCGCTTTTCTGCCTTGCGCATCCCTGTGTACCAGAGGTGGACGTTGATAACTCACCGAAGTATTTTCAACCACCTTTTTAAAACTAAAGCTATCGGGTGCGTCATTCTCGTTGAGCCCTTTATTGTTACCGATATAATCTGCTAGAAAAGCATAAATATCTACTGTTGAAACTGTGGCGTCAGATGTTTGGTTCCCCGGAATTTTATGCGGATAATTTATGATAAATGGAATTTTAAATCCTCCATCCCAAATGGTGTGTTTATCACCTCTGAGGTCACCATTGATTTTTAAGCCCTTATTTACTGCAAAATTTTCAGGCATTACCAAGCCCTTTTTCTTAGGGATATCACCGCCATTATCGCTTGCAAAGATGATAAGGGTATTTTCTCTTATGCCCTTATCTTCTAAATAGGAAATCAAATCTCCTAGTGAACGGTCAATATCCTGGACAAAATCTCCATAGGCTCCTGCATTGCTTTTTCCTCTCATTACCGGGCTCGGAACAATAGGATGATGGACCGCGGCTGCAGCATAATACAAGAAGAATGGTTCTTCGCTATCAAGACTTTCTAACCATGCAATGGATTTATTGGTCAGGTCGTCCGTGACATTTTCCGTTACCCTTTGTGGGGCGTCATAGCCGGTATATTGTTTCCCATAGAAAGATTTGCCATAGGCACAGATTTTATCAGAACGCAATCCATAGATCGCATTATTTTCAATATAAACTTTATGAGTATCGTCTAAGTTATTAGGTAACGAAAACGAATAGTCAAAACCGTAATCATTGGGTCCCGGATAAATTTT
>CAZWPZ010000028.1:0-10045 GCA_964636005.1 uncultured Eudoraea sp. | reverse complement strand
TTTGAGAGTAGTTGTTTTATCTCGTCCAATGTCCTCACCTTTCCGGTGTATATGGCAATCTCCTCATTGCTGTTAAAGGTTAAGTGAGGCTGCCCAAGAGGTAGAGGCCTGCCTGTTTGTAGTCCAATCGATCTAATTACACGATCACTACCACCATAGGATGCAATCAATATAGAGTCTTGCTTCACAATGGTTCCAGGCTTATTCCATAAAAAACCACTTTCCAAAACCAAAATATGTGATTCCTCCTGTTCCTCGACTGGTGAATACAGCAGCACGATATCATTCCCCTCGGTAGCGGTTTGCACCTTTGCCTTCACCCCTTCCCATTCTAGATTCAAAGCGGTATAGCTGCCGTCATAGGCGTGTTCTAAAGGTTTTATTTTGGCCGCAAAGTTATATTTGGGATTCGCCACATAAGCCCCGTCTAACCAATAAGGGCCTCCTCTTTTCTTTCGCATTTTAAATTGAAGATTTAGGCCTTCAGGCATCTTCACATGCGACAATAAACTTGGATTATTCCAAGTGTTCCATCCGGATACTATATTCTTATTAATCTGTTCTACCGATTTTTGTTCTTCAGTATCCGTTTTTTGGGATTTTTCGTTACAGCCTAAGGCAAAGAGAAGTACTATTAGGGATGTCCGTATAAAGGTTCTTTTCATGGGATCAAAAATTTATGGATTTGGTTTTGCTGCCTGCCACCCCCTTTTCTGAATGGCCATTAATTCGTCTACTTTTTCTGGTAAGTCTTTAGATAGGTCGGTTAAATTAATTGGGTCTTTTACTCGGTCAAACAATTGAACACTATCCCCGGCGTAATCTATCAAATTGTAATTGGATGTTTTTACCGCTACTATATCTTCGGCATAGGCGCGATGTGTAAATACCGCCTCTTTCCATTTCCGAGTTGGATTTTCTAATAAAGGAACAAAACTACTACCCTCTAAATTCTGAGAAGGCATTGGCAGATTACATAAATCGATTAGACTGGGATAAAGATCCACCAATTCGACCATTGCGTCTGTTGTCTTTCCATTGTTAGGGTTATTGTGAACGCGCACCAAGAGTGGGACTCTAGTCTCGTTATCAAAATTATTTCCTTTGCCCCAGTGACCTCTATAGCCAAAGTTGTAGCCGTGGTCCATGGCACCAATGAGGATGATACTATTCTCGTAAAGTTCCAACTCCTTTACCTTCTGAAGGAAATTTCCAATTAAGTAATCTACATCTGTTATTTCCCCGTAGTAATTTCGCTCTAATTCCTGTATGCCCCTTTTACTATAGATGCTGTCCTTATATTGAGCAGTCTTTCCTTCGACAGTAAAAGAATTCAAAGAATACATTTCCCTGGCTTTGTCGGTTGGGATCCAGGGATCATGGGCGTTGGCATACCCGATAGCAAGAAAAAAAGGCTTCTTTTGAGAGGACACCTTATTTAAGGCTTCTAGAGCCAAATCATTTGATTTGAGGCCATGTTCATCGAAAATGATTTCATAAGCCGCGTCCATTCCTCCACATCTAGTATCATGAATTTTACCAGCAAGTGACGTAAAATATCCATTATTTCTAAAGTGTCTTGGAAGCGAGGTTGTATTACTTAATACCTCTTGCCAGTTATCATCAATCTTAACTATACCCGTAGTTGATGGTCTCAGTCCGGTTAAAATACTTGTTCGTGAAGGAGTGCACAAAGCAACCTGACAGTGAACATCCTCAAAAAGTAATGCGTCTTTAGCAAAGGAATCTACATGGGGGGTTATGGCTATGGTATCCCCGTAGCAACCAAAAGAAGGCATGGCGTCCTCAATGGAAATGTAAATGACATTATAGGGTTTGATTATTTTGGAATCGTTGCAAGACGAAAAGATAACAAGGACGAAAAATGCAATCGCAACTGTGTTTTTTACATACTCCATTCTATACTTCCAATTGATGCTTAAAAATATTAATATCTCCTTATTCCTAACCCCAAATCTCTAATTCAAAAATGTCATTTCCTAATACGAAAAAAGCATGATAGTCTTAAAACGGAGCATAGGACAATAGAGTCCGACATCATTACCTAGGGTATAGCATCATTTTATGTTATATACTGGCCAGAAAGCTACTGAATCTAATTTGGAATTATTTATTAACTTGGGAAGGCCCAATCCAACCAAATGAACTACGCATTGAAAATCAAGAAAAGTAGTACTGCTAATGGCTTAACTTGTAAAGGTAAGTAAATGACCGAGTTATTGAATGAGATAGACTGGAGTGAGCCAACCATAGCAATTGTTCGCGATCCACACTGGGAAGCAGAGGTGAAAGCAGATATTGGGAGGGTAGCTGATGTACATATGCGCACTTCTCCAAGTCCTTGGCTTCGTAAGGTTATTCTAAAATGGCCTCGTTATCAGGCTCAGGAGTTTCCAAGAAAATTAGCAGATATCTGTGGTTTAGTTGCAGCACAGGAAAATGCGTGCAGGTATTGTTATGGCGTAGCCAGATCGTGGATGCGCCTTTGGGGGTATTCAGAGAAAACGATTAACGATATCGAACGCAATGTACAAATGGCCGAAATGGATGAAAAAGAAAGGGCTTTTATCCGTTTTTGTAGAAATCTTTCTAGATCTAACCCCAGGCCTCCAAAAAAAGACAGGGATGAATTATTGAGACTTGGGTACTCCCCCCTGGCAATTGCCGAAATGGCTTTCCTAATTGTTAATCACTGTTTTGTCAACCGAGTTTCTACCTTTATTGCCGTGCCTCCCATGGAGGATTTAGAGCGATTACCCAATAGTCTTATTGGGAAAATTCTTAGACCTGTTTTTGGTTGGAAATTGCGAAGTATTGGTTGGGTAGAAACTAAACCTCTTAAAGGAGAAGCGGAATCCTTTCCCGGGGTAATACAAAAACTCATCGGGCTACCTGCAGCTGTGGCAATGTATGATGCTTTAAAAGAAGCCTTAGAATCCGATGCTCTTTCCCGTAAACTCAAAGTCCTCATGTTTGCGGTAGTTGCTTATAGTCTGGAATGTAAATTCTGCCAGGAAGAAACAACAGCAATGGCTATGGATTGTGGTTTTTCAGAGAAGGAGTTTGAAGAGGCTTTGGCAACGCTTTCTTCACCTCATCTCAGCGAAAATGAGGAAAAACTGCTGGCCTGGACGCGCGAAACCATTCATTTTCAGAATGCACCCATGCAATCTCGGATAAGGGCACTGGCAAAAGAAGTTGGGGAACCTATGATGCTCGAAGCTATAGGTGTAGCTTCTCTTGCTAATTCAACCGTAAGACTTGCTGTACTTTTGGGCTAATGACTATACTTTACTACATTTTAGTTTTACTTGTTGTAGGCGGGGTATTCTTGTTTATTATTTACAAACAGAATAAACGAAACAAAAAACTAGAAGGTCTTTTGGACCATACCAACAAGAAACTGGAACGGCTACAGATCCATTTTGGAAGATTTACACCGGAAGAAGTTATTGAACATCTGACGGATTCTGATAGTACCTTTCAGCCAAGTATGCGGTCAGTAACAGTTCTTTTTGCAGATCTTAAAGGTTTTACAAAACTATGTGAAGAGAGAGAACCGGCAGAAGTAATGGGAATACTTAACGGCTATTTGCGATGTATGAGCGAAGTACTAAGTCGCCATCATGGTCAGGTAACTGAATTAATAGGCGATGGTATAATGTCACTTTTCGGCGCTTTGAGTAATAATCCATGGCAGGTCCAGGATGCTGTTCTTGCTGCTTTAGAAATGCGAAAAGCACTAAAAGAGTACAACAATGAACTCAAATCCAAGTCGTTACCAGAACTATCTTTTGGAATTGGCATTCATAAAGGTCAGGTTTTGGCAGGGGTAATGGGGAATTATGAACTTAGTAAATTCGGAGTGGTTGGCGACGCAATAAATGTTGCTGCCAGGGTGGAAACATTAACCCGCGAACACAATACAGATATTCTTATTACCGAGGCGATTAAATCGGCTTTAGACGATCGGTTTGTACTAAGACGAATGCCTCCGGTTAAAGTGAAGGGCAAGTCGGAACCCATAGTAACCTACGTTGTAGAAAGGTTAATCCATAAAGAACTAAAATGATCTCTTTTAATTGTCTTTGTTGAAAGTGTTTTTAAAAAAATTACTCTGGGATTTAATTCGTTTATAGAACAAAACTAAAATTTTACTAAATTAAAACTCCCTAATAACCAATAAACTTTTGAAGTATTTGTCGATATTTTGTTACCAAGTATCAAAAAGCCATAAATGGGATAAGCGACAAAGAATTACTTAAAAAAATTCTTTGACAGAACAAATTCTTCTGTCCACTTAGTGGATTTTTAAAGAATAGCTTTAAGATGGAGTCAAGACCCAGACATCATAAAACCCCAAAAGACACGGAGTTATATCTTGAACTCAAGCAATTAGTAGATCAAAAATTAAAAGAACTTCCAACAGCTCGTCTTAGTAATCTGAAAATAAAGTTACTTATATACCCATTCCTATATTCTAGCTTTTACTATTTCGCTCTTAAAAATGCCTCTAATTTTGGTTTATTTATGCTGTTTTATGGCTTTATGGGCATTACGGCAGTAATTATATTTTGTGAATTGATCCATGAGCTTGCACATAACAATGTTTTTACCAAAGCACAATACAACAAATTAGCCCTAAAGTTTTTTGACATTTTAGGCGCCAACAGTTATTTATGGCAACAACGGCATTTAAAATTGCATCACCACTTTCCAAATGTAAATGGATGGGATGCAGATATAGAACAAAAGGGACCTGTTACTATATTTCCAGGTGAACAAAGAAAAAAAACAACCCGCTACCAACATAAATATGTTTTTTTCTTATACCCTCTTTTTATGCTAAACTGGTTATTAATTCGAGATTTTCGCGATTATTTCTCTAAGAACAGAATAGTGAGAAAGTGCATTAATATTCCACGGGTAGAGTATTACAAACTATTCTTTTTTAAGTTTCTTTACCTATTCATTATCCTCGGTATACCTGTGTTTTTTTTAAACATTCCCGTTGTGCAAGCCCTATGTGGCTTAGTTATGTTATGTGTTTCAGGTAGTTTGCTGGCCATGATAATTCTTCTAACCCCACATGTCAATTCAGGCAACGAATTTCCCAAGGCTGAAGAAGGAGGTGTAATTAAGATGACATGGCTCGAACATCAACTTATTTCGACAAATGATATCGATAATTCTAATTGGATAACTAGAAACATTATGGGTAATTTTAATTTTCATATTGCACATCATTTATTTCCAAAAATCAGTAGCGTATATGCCCCCGAAATCACAGAGGTAGTAAAGTCTTTTTGTCTAAAAAACAATCTACCATACAAATCTTATCCTATAAGCGTAGCTTTTAAAAAACACTACGAATTAATTAGAAAAAACGCCTTGGAATTTAGTGAAATGGATATTTAATATTATCATATGCAAACCAAATTCCAATTCTCAGATTTACATTGCCACCCTAACTTAAAAACCTATGGCCATAGCTTTGATAAAAAAAGACTAAAAAGAAAGCAAAACATTTGGAACTATGAGCCGCCTAATATTCTTTCTCAAACACTAAACTCTTTTCTAGGTTTAACCAGGTTTTCACAAGCCGATTTCACAACACTGAGTAAGGGGGGAGCAAAAGTGATTTTTGTATCCCTATATCCTTTTGAAAAAGGATTCTTTATTAATTCCGCAGGCAAAGGCCCGATTTCCGCATGGCTAAGTAACCTAGTAACAGGTATTGGTTACGAAAGGATACGAAATTTACAGGTTCATACCGATTATTTTAAAGATTTAGAAAAGGAGTACTCTTTCGTTAGAGATAGTCCAAAAACTCAGATAATAAATAAAAAGAAATACCAATGGTCCTTAGTTTCCAATAGTAACGAACTAAAGCAGTCTCTTAACAACGAAAATGAAATTGCTGTTTTACTCAGTATCGAAGGAGCACACGTATTTAATAGCGGACTTACCGAATTTGGCAGGCCTATTTCTGAAGAAGAGATTCTAAATAATATAAGGACAGTAAAGGCCTGGGAGTATCCCCCATTTTATATAACATTTGCCCATAACTTTAACAACGACCTTTGTGGTCATGCCGAAAGTCTGGAACCAATAAAAAAATTTGTAAACCAGAGTAAAGGAATGAATCTTGGGTTTACAAGTGTTGGAATTAACGCCTTACATGAACTACTTTCTTCAAAGAATGGACGTCCCATTTATATAGATCTAAAACATATGAGTCTTACTTCTCGAATCGAATATTTTAATATTCTGAGAAGCGATTATACTTCAAAGTTACCCCCAAGTATAGTGAGTCATGGTGCGGTGAACGGACTGTCTTTAAACGGTGGTTTAAAAAATGGAGAGTCCAATTTGTTTTATCCATCTGACATAAATTTTTATGATGAAGAAATTGAACATATAGGGAAATACGGGGGATTATTTGCCATTCAGTTCGATACGCGGAGAATAGCGAATCCTAAGATTGTAAAGAAAGGCCTTCATACTTTATTTAAAAGGAATAACACTTCCATAGCAGCGATGGTTATTTGGAAACAAATCGAATATATTGCTGAACTTCTAGACCAAAAGGGTTTATTCGCATGGGGAACAGCCTGCATCGGGAGCGATTATGATGGCACCATTAATCCATTACCAGGAGTTTGGACTGCGGAATATTTTCCCAATTTATATGAAAATCTCCTCATTAATGCCAATAATTATTTAAAAAAGACAAATAGATTATTTGTCTCAGAAAATCGAAATATCACTTCAGAAGAGATATTACAACGATTTTTTATCGACAATGCTATTGCGTTTCTAAAAAAGTATTTTTGACAAGTATATGAAGATTCAGGGATGTCGGTAGAACAGTAAGTTGTTACTTTGACGCCCGATTAAGATAGATTCAAGTTAGATAATAGACATATGCTAGAACAAATGAATCCGGTTAAAGGGAAGGGTAAGTCAGAGCCTATAGAGATCTATTTTGTAGAACAGTTGCACAAACAGACGGGTATTCCTTCATGAAGAAAACCGTGGGTTCCAATATAAATCCTAGAAGGTTGATTTAACGCCTAATCCACTATTTTAGACTGCCTCCATTTTTATACGCATGTCATACTTTTCCGCTGCCTGTACAACCTTTTGAATTAGCTCAGGGGAAACCGATTTTTCCATCGCTTGGTCTTCCTGATCCGAAACACCCATTTCTTCAAAAAAGTCTCTAAACCCTTTTGGGCTGTGAATGTTTATCCATTTACATGGTTGGCTACTTTTATTAGAAAAAGTATGAACAGTTTGCGTTGGGATATCTACCGACTCTCCGGCACCGACCGTGATTGGTTTACCGTCCACCACAAACTCCATCTCTCCCTCTATAACCATAAATACCTCGTCGTACGTACTATGAGTATGAGGAGGAGGACCAGCCACATTTCCTGGGGATTCTCCAAACAATAAATCGTAGTCTCCTGTTGTGTCATAGGGAGTCACCAGATGCCCCAAGACCCATTTTGAATTAGAATTAGTCATATTTATAAGATTTTTGTCTCACAAACTTAAATTATATACTTGATTTATCCAAATTTTATAAGATATTTGTCTTATGAAAGAAAATTATATAACCACAGGTCGTGTAAAACAAAAGTTAGAAACAAGAGATAAAATTCTCTCCAGCGCTGGTAAAATGTTAAACGAAAGAACGGAACTTACGCTAGAGGAAGTAGCAAAAAATGCAGGAGTTTCAAGGGCTACTATTTATCGTTATTTTTCGGATCCAGAAGTACTAGCCAGAGAAGCAGCTCTCGATATCAAAACTAAAAAGCCGAATGAATTATATCAAGAGCTAAGACACAAAAGCACGGATGAGATGATATTGGCTACCCAAAACTACTTCAATGAATTAACCCTGGACCACGAAATGACGTTTAGAAATTACCTAAGCGCAGTAATAACAAAAAGTTCCGCCGAAACAAAAAGAGGGGCTCGACGAAAAAAAACACTAGATCTTATTTTAAAAGATACCGCGCTTACTCCTAAAGAGAAAAAAGACCTAGCCAATTTAGTGACCCTGCTAATGGGCGTGGAGCCTATAATAATCACCAAAGATGTTTGTGGTTTAAACAACCAGCAGTCTCTGGATCTAATGCAGTGGGGAATAAAATTAATTTTAAAAAATATTGGACTAGGAAAGGCCCCGCCAGTAAAAAAATAAGTACCTTATAAAAAAATATTATATGAAACTTGGAGCCTTTTCTATTAGTATTTCTGTAAAAGATTTAAACGCATCGCAAGCCTTTTATGAAACTTTAGGATTTAAACACTTTGCAGGATCTCATGAGATGAATTACCTCATCATGAAAAACGAAAATGCGTTGATTGGTCTTTTCTATGGTATGTTCGAAAATAACATCCTTACTTTTAATCCGGGATGGGATGAAAATGCACAAAAATTAGAATCATTTGACGACGTTCGTGAGATTCAAAAAACTTTAAAAAAGAATAAAATTCCTTTACTTTCTGAGGCAGATGAGTCCACAAAGGGGCCAGCAAGTTTTATGGTTGTAGACCCCGATGGGAACCAAATTCTGATAGACCAACACGTTTAAAACCTAAAATTATGCCTTGTTTGCTAGCCAACAAGGATTCCATTAGGAAGTAAAAACCACTTCTGTCCTATTCTCCTTTAATCCAAAATTGGAAGAAATATTTTTATTTTATTGATATATCAATTATTTTTATATCAAATACATAGTATATGATACTCAAATTACCTTCGGATACCGTCTTCCACGTTATAGAAAGTACCATTAAATCGTATAGGAGGTTTGCACAACAGAATATCGATCTAGAATTGACAGGTGTCACCGTTGACCAAGGACTGGTATTGATTTTCTTGGACAAATATCCGGAAATGACCCAAAACGAAATAGCACAATTGGTTTTTAAAGACAACGCTTCCATGACAAGAATGATCAATACAATGGTATCAAAAAACTATTTAAAAAGATCGATGAACACGGAGGATCGGCGCCGGTTTTCTATTCAACTAACTCCCGAAGGCAAGGAAATATTAAAAAAACTGCCAAAAATTATCCAAAAAAACAGACAAACTTCCTTACAAGGAATTTCCGATAAAGAATTAACTCAATTAGAGAATACCCTCAAAAAAATACAAGCAAATTGCCAAAACACATAAGATCATGACAATCCAAAACAAATCGAGCTTACTAGCCAACATACTTACGTTTATCTCCTTTCTATACGCTTATTCCCAAGACGTGACTCCTTTGAGCCAAAACGAAATAGGTGTTGTTATTGACTCAGTTGTAAGCAAACTAAAAGAAGGTTATGTTTTTCCGGAGGTTGCGGACAAGATGAGCAATAGCATAACAAAGAAATATCAAAATGGTGCCTACAACACTTTAACGGATCCGGACATATTCGCAAACACCCTTACAGAGGATTTGCAAGCCATTAGCAACGACAAACACCTAAGAGTTAACTTTGCCCCTGCCCGCATTGAAGAACAAGCACAAGTGGTGACTCCCCAAGACAGTATAGCGCATTTGGAACGAAGAATTCAAAGAATGAAGCGAAATAATTTTGGTTTTAAGGAAGTAAAGATAATGAGTGGGAATATTGGCTATTTAGATCTTCGTGGATTTTCCGATGTCACATATGGAGGAGAAACCGCTGTCGCCAGCATGAATTTCTTAAGTAATTCGGATGCAATCATTATTGATCTACGAAATAATGGTGGAGGGAGCCCCAGAATGATACAACTCATTAGTAGCTATCTCTTTACTAGCGATCCGGTTCATCTAAATAATTTTTACTGGAGACCTACCAATACGAATTCACAGACTTGGACCCTACCACATGTATCTGGTAAGAGAAGTCCGGATACTCCCGTTTATGTCCTTACCAGTGCTAGTACATTTTCAGCTGCTGAAGAATTTAGTTATAACCTGAAAAATCTGGAAAGAGCAACCCTGATAGGGGAGACAACCGGTGGTGGCGC
>CAZWPZ010000027.1:0-12010 GCA_964636005.1 uncultured Eudoraea sp. | reverse complement strand
AATTGGATGAGTGAGGATTGGCAAAATGAAACAGATTCCATCGAACCACTCTTAGAGATGGTTGTAGAGCATATTCCAAGTTTTAAGCCAGAAGAGGGAACTACCCAAATGCTGATAACTTCATTGGATTATTCTTCCTTTACAGGGAGGATTGCAATTGGTAGATTACAGAGAGGCAGTTTAAAAGAAGGACAACAGATTTCTTTGGTGAAAAGGGATGGAGCTATTGTTAAATCTAAGGTGAAAGAACTTTTTACTTTTGAAGGACTTGGGAGGAAGAAAGTTCAGGAGGTGCAAACTGGAGATATCTGTGCTATTGTTGGTTTGGAAGGTTTTGAAATTGGAGATACCATTGCGGATATTGAGAATCCCGAGGGGCTAAAAACGATAGCAATAGACGAGCCGACCATGAGTATGCTTTTTACTATAAACGATAGTCCATTTTTTGGAAAAGATGGCAAGTTTGTAACATCCCGGCATATTAAAGAACGATTGGAAAGAGAGCTCGAGAAAAACCTTGCTTTGCGCGTAGAAGAAACAGATAGTGCAGACAAGTTTATGGTGTTTGGTAGGGGTGTATTGCATTTGTCGGTCTTAATTGAAACCATGAGAAGAGAAGGTTATGAACTTCAAATTGGTCAACCGCAGGTAATTATAAAAACTATTGATGGTGTTCCTTGCGAACCTGTAGAACAGCTTACCATAGATCTTCCGGAAGAAGTGTCTGGTAAAGCAGTAGAAATGGTATCCATTCGAAAAGGAGAGATGACCAGTATGGAGGCTAGAGGAGATAGAATGGTTTGTGAGTTCATAATACCTTCTAGAGGAATCATTGGGTTACGAAATCAATTGCTAACTGCAACCGCTGGAGAAGCAATTATGGCGCACCGCTTTTTAGAATACCAACCTATGAAAGGAGATATCCCTCAAAGACAGAACGGATCCTTAGTATCCATGGAAAATGGGAAAGCTATTCCTTATTCTATAGATAAATTACAAGAAAGGGGTAAGTTTTTTGTAGATCCCGGAGAGGATATTTACGAAGGACAGGTTATTGGAGAGAACAGTAGGGGAGACGATATGGTCATTAATATTACAAAAACTAAAAAGTTAAGTAATGTACGTTCCGCTGGTGCAGACGACAAGGCTAAAATTGTACCTGCCATTAAATTTTCCTTAGAAGAAGCTTTGGAATATATTCAAAAGGACGAGTATGTAGAAGTGACTCCCAAGCATCTTAGGCTTCGTAAAATTTTCCTCAAAGAAGTAGACAGGAAGCGTAATAAAATTGCTTAGTCTAAGGAGTTTTTAATCTCTGGGAGCTTCGTGTAAAGCTGCTGCTGCTGCCCCGACAATACCGGCCTGATTTCTTAATTCAGCTGGCATTACAGGGGTATCTATTGTGATGTATTGTTTGTATTCGTCAAAACGTTTCGAGGTGCCTCCTCCTAGTATGATATAGTCTGGGGATACTAACAATTCCACATATTCTAGAAATTTATTAAATCGTTTTCCCCATTGTTTATAGGTGAGCTCATCTCTTTCTTTTGCAGAGGCAGCAGCCCAATCTTCGATTTTTTCATATTTCTTGTAGGGAATTTGTCCCAATTCGAAATTTGGAATAAGCTCACCGTTGTAAAACGCCCCGCTGCCAAGACCGGTGCCTATAGTAATCATTACCACCAAGCCTTCTTTGCCCTTTCCAATTCCATAGTTCATAGTGGCGTAGCCCGCAGCATCGGCATCATTGATAACTGTAACAGGTAATCCTGTTGCCTCACTAAATAGTTCTTTGACATTTAAACCTACCCATTTTTTATGCAGGTTTCCCTTGGAAGCACACACTCCATGTCTGATAACGGTTGGAAAACCACAACCAACCGGTCCCTTATGATCAAAATGATCTACGATTTGCTTTACTACTGCTGCCATTTCTTTTGGCTTGCGCGATTTAGGAGTGGGAATACGATGCCTTTCAGTAATCATTTCTCCCGTAATTGAATTAATTAACGCTCCCTTCATTCCGGATCCTCCGATATCTATTCCAAGTACTACCATTTATTCTTTAAGTGTGTTCCTTTTTTGTTTTCGGGCTCAAAAGTAAGGAAAATCTTTTTGGAGTTAAGTAGGATTATTGGATAGGTAGTTTTTCTTGAAGAGAAACCTGAATATTTGCTGATCTGTTCTGGGTACTAATTCGATGTCTTTGGCACTTAGCCAAACGAGTTCCGGAATTTTTTTTGAGGTATGTAATTTCCCTTTATAATCTGAGGAGAAACAATGAAGTCTTACCACTATTCGATTGTTCTCTGCCGGGCCCTCAAAGATGCCAATTTCCTTGATAGTGCTATCTATAATCGATATATGAAGTTCTTCTGCAATTTTCTTTTTTAAAGTTGCTATACTACTTTCTCTATTAGTACAAAAAAAACTTGGAATGGTGTAAAGATCTTCAGTAGTCCTTTGGATACAGAGTAAACGATCGTTGTGCATATGTATCCAGGCTACGAGATTTAGCGTGTTTTTGGAAGGTTCAATGTAATGATCTATAGAGTTCAGGCTGTGGTTCGGGTCGAGAAAATCTAAAAATTGGTCTATTCCTCTCCCAAAGCTGTTTAAGGTGCCTAATTTTTTATTGCGACCTAAGGCACTGGAAATGGTTTCATCCCTATTGCCAAAGAGGTAGGCATTTTTTCTGAGCCACAAACGGTTTAATAGATGCTGCATAACTACGTTCCCAAGCTGATCAATAGAAATAGCGATTTCTAGAAGATAAGAACCCAAACCAGCCAATCTTTTTTTATAAAACGAGTGAAGTGCACCATAGATAAGTCCAAACGGCCCAGTAATAATTAGGAGTACCACCGATATTAGAAAAAGAACCGCATTTAGAATCGGACTATCTTTTTTAATTGTACTACTGCGCCTACCCATTTACTTATTTTGTAGTATTAAAGTTACAAAAAAAGTAAGTTTTTGTTTAGGTCAAATGCGTAAGCTAGAGAAGCTCTTACTTTTTTGTCCGACTTCCCATGTGTAAAACAAAGAAAACCAAACTCAATAGGAATAGTACATAGGCCAAATAGGAAAACAGTTCTGACTCGGTCAGAATCTCTAATAAAGGAAGCAGAATCAGGGGGGATAAAAACTGCCCCATAAACCAGAAGGTAGTAAGTCGACCTATTTCTTGTCCGCGTATTTGTTCTGGAGCCAATTGCATCACCCAAATATTGGCATTGGGAATCATAATCCCCATACCCAAACCAGAAAGTAACATGCCCAGCATCACCATAATATAACTATTGCCTATTGCTATGGCGACAAAGGCAGTAGCCATAAAAAAGTATCCTACCGCAAATACTTGTTGAAAACTTAATCGATCTTTAATCCTGGAAAATGAAAAGGAGGATATAGCAGAAAACAGTGTGCTCGATGCAATTGCGATACCGATTAAACTATTTTTTTCTATACCAATATCTTTTAAATAAAATGGTATTTGAACGGGGATCAAGAAGAAAAGGATCCACATCAGCATTACGTTAATAAACACCAACCAAATAATACCGGGAGATTTTATGTGCTGGATATTCTGGTCTTGCTTTTTAGACGAATTAGGCTCCTTCAGAAAGAGACCCGTCATTGGAAGTATTACAAGTGGAAATAGGTAAAGCAAAAAGGGAATACGCCAGGAAATGTCTGCAAGAATTCCACCGAGTGTAATAAATAGGATTCCAGCAAGTGACATTACTGCAATTTGTAATCCTGCAAACTTTTGTCTGGCTTTACCCTGGTAATAGTCTGCTATTAATGTCGTGACAATCGTCATAGAAATGCCAACACAAATACCCAATAAAGCCCTTCCGGCTAAAATAAGGTAAAGATTGTCTAAATAATAGCCCGATGTACCCCCAAGAATATAAAAAATAAGTGCTGCATTCAGCAATTGGAGTCGGCCAAATTTGTCGATAAACTTCCCTGCTAGTATAGCGGTAATTGCGATAAACAGGGCTGGAAAAGAGAGAGTGAGTTTTACAAGACCTTCTGCGTTTTTCAGTTCGGAAAATGTTTTCGTCATATCGGGCAGGGAAGCAGAAATGGTTATCATAGACATTATGGTAAGACTACTCACTAAGAGCAGGGTTGCCTTCACTTGCCAACTTTCTGTATTCATGTGGTAATTAATTAAATACCCCTTTGCAAGCAGCCAAGGGGTATACGTTTAACGTAGTGGTTTTCTGGTTTAGGCCATTTGTCCTTTCATCAACTTTGGGAGCATTTCTTTAAAATTCTCTTTTTTATTGAGATGCGGTAGCGGCTCCGAAGGTTCAGGAACGCCTAGGAATGCACATAGGGGGCCCCAGCCTTCCCTTACATCGTAAATTAGCAGATTTTCAGCTGGGACACTTGCTTTAACGTCGGCTATATGGTTTTCCCATACTTGTTTAGCAAATTCTTTGTCTTCGAATTTTCCCTGTAGTTCTCCAGCAAAAAAGATCTTCTTAAAAAATTTAATACAGGCTACTACATTTCTCGCTCTAGAACTGACGAGCAATTTTCCCATCATTTTAATCTTTTCAGCAGGAGTTTGTGGTCCTGCTCTGAAAACAGTGTTGTCTACACTATTGTACCAACCATCAAATTCGCGAACGGTAAGTATAACTTTCGCCTCAGGGTATCTTTTCATATGCTCTTTATACCATGGGTATCCCGGAAAGTCTACCGTTGCATCAAATCCGTCGTATAGTCCATCCCAGTCTGTATCCCCAGTCTCGGATAAGGTTTTCCAATAATGTAACATGGTTGGTTTTACCAATAGTTCTTTCATATGATACACACGTTTGCATCCTAATAATTCCAGAGAGCGTTTAAGGGTTGTTGTTCCGGTTCTTGGGAAACCTGCTCCAATTACTTTTAAAGACATTTTGTTAGATTTTTATAGGTTGATGTTATAATTTGATTTTATTCTATTCTTTTGGTTGTTCCGAAGGTAGTTTAAACTCGAAGACTTTTGGTTGTTCTTTCATGGGATTTAAATCTTTTCCCGCAAAAGCCAGATAATCCTCTTCAAAATGGGTGGCACGGAATTGCATATATTTAAACGGGCCAATAGGTCCGGCAAAACTGCCATCTGCCAAACGGTACTGATCGTTATATGGATTCCAGTATTCCCAAACAATTTTACCCTCTGGAGTAACTTCCATAATCCTACCTTTAGCACCCGAAGTAATAAAGGTGTTCCCGTTTCTCATTCTATGTGCCCCGGAAACAAAGGCAGAGTAAAACGAATATTTATCTGGTGCGGTGTAGCTCCATAATGGCTCCTCAGGGCCAAAAGTTCCATCGGCCTCTAAAATATAAGAGCCATTGGCATCGGTTGGTGGCACAAATTCAAAGACAGCGCTATGATTTCCTAGGACATCTACCGGAACAGCTACTTCAGGCGATTTGCTTTCTATGACTGCCACCCACATGGAGGGAATTTTATTGTCCGGATGTGGAATATCGTTATTAAAAACCATTAGGTGTCCTTCTCCTGGATAGCCTTTAGGGATCCATTTTATGTCGTGTTCAAAGAAAAGTTTTTGATCTTCTTTGCCACCTTTTCCGTAATTGGCCTGATTTCCCCATCGATAAAGGAGGTCTCCACCATGGCCCCATCTTCCTCCAGTACTTCCACTAGCTTCTTCTGTACTGGTGCTATGATCTATTATCATAATCTCATTATAGCTCGGAACGCTAATTGCGATTTGATCCAAATCTGCATTATAGGCTATGGCGTTCGTATGGGTAAAGTCGGAATGTGCATTCTCGGGTGTGGCATTTGCAGTCATCATACCAACTTTTTTCATTTGTTCTACCTGCTCTTCGGTAGGTGATGGACCCATGGGCCCTTTGGAGAGATTAAAATTGATCTTGCGTGGATGCTCTGCAACAATACCGTAGTTCCTTTTTGTGCTATCTATGTCTTGAACCAAATGATCCCACATATGCCAGGACCAAACAATTTCGCCAGATGAGGCTCCAGTGGGCTTAATCTCAATTATTTTGTCGGGCCAAAGACCAGCGCTGGTAACGTGATCTGGATCTCGCCCGGCTTCAATAACTTCATTTTCACTCTTTGCCTCATAGCATATAGCAAGGACATTACCATTAGGAAGTAATTCAATATCATGATGTAAAAGTTCGTCCTCATCGGCCAATTCATAATCCCATATTTTCTCACCTTCCCAGGTGTACTCCCTGATTCTTCCGGCTTGCCCTCCGGCAGCAAAGGTGGGAAAATCGGGATCCACTTCTAAGCGGACTAAATTTCCATTTTCACGTAAATACTGATTCACTACCGCCAATTCCCCTTCCCAGGTATGAACCACTTCACCTTCTATATTCAATAAATGGGTTTTGGAACTTTCCGGGACGCCTATCATAACAAATCCTGGGGTAGTATTTTCAGTTTTTTCTTTTAAACCGCGTGTATAGGTAAGTCCGGTAATACTTCGTGCTTCTTCTGCTTTCTCGTGAAGTGTTTCTTCTTTTGTACTATCCGTTGTATTGGAATTTTCTTTGCATCCAATATACAAGCATAGGATAGAGAAAAAAAGAATGAAATTCTTGGTTCTCATAGTGGTTGGTTTGGTTGTTAGGTCTATCCAGTGTTTTTACCTGGAAAAAAATGGATGGGGTGATACTATAAAAGTTTCAGCCTCAATATGTTGAAAGGTAGGTATTTAATTTGATATTTGAAAAACTATATTAAATGGCCTTTTGAATTACCTCAAACACCTTGGCATCGTCACATTTTAAAGTTTTGGATGGATATTTCAATAGAAGAGCGTAATCATGTGTGGCCATAAGTATGGTTCGGCCAGCCTTGTTAATTTCTTGTAATACTTTCATGATTTCAACACTTGTTTGTGGGTCAAGATTTCCAGTTGGTTCATCCGCAAGTATGATTTCAGGATCATTGAGTAGGGCTCTGGCTATTGCCGCCCTTTGCTGTTCGCCACCCGAGAGTTCATGTGGAAACTTAAATCCTTTAGTTTTCATTCCAACTTTTTCGAGCACTTTTTCGATTTGAACTTTCATCTTTTCCTGCTCCTTCCAGCCAGTCGCCTTCAAAATGAACTCTAAGTTCTTGTGAATATTACGGTCTGGTAAGAGTTTAAAATCTTGAAAAACAATGCCCAGTTTTCTTCTTAAATAAGGGATGTCTTTTTCTTTCAGGGTTTTTAAATTAAAACCTACAATTTCTCCAATACCTTTTTTTAGTGGTAAATCTGCGTAAAGTGTTTTCATAAAGCTACTCTTTCCACTTCCGGTCTTTCCAATAAGGTATACGAATTCTCCCTTTTTTACTTCAAGGTTGATATTTTGTAGCACCATATTTTCCTTCTGAAATATGGTAACGTCTTTAAGATGTAAAATTTGTTCTCCCATTTGTTCAATGTTGATATAAAAGTAATAAGTTCCTAATTAAATAGGGAGAAGCTGTAACAAAAACTTCTTCTTTTGTTCCTTTAAATACTTGAACGCTAATTTTTACGTTATTAAGACAATTTACGGTACTTCTTCAAAGCTAGAGAACATTATGCACAAGAAAAAAACCGCACTATTTCTATTGTTCTTAGGACTAATAGGGTTGTGTTATGCACAGGAGTCTAGAATCTATACCTATCCTGAGAAAGAGTATAACGATGCACTCGTCCTATACAACGAAAAACAGTATCAAGCTGCCCAATCGATTTTTGAGAGGGTTCATCGAACGACGGACGATCTGGAGTTAGAGGCCAATTCTGCCTATTATGCGGCCAATGCCGCAGTGCGTTTAAATCAGTTAGGTGCCGATAGGCTCATGGAAAATTTTGTTAGGGATTATCCAACTTCAAACAAAAGAAATTCCGCTTTTATTGATGTAGCAGATTACTATTTTGAAAATGGCAAATACCCTTATGCAATCAAATGGTATGAGAAGGTCGATCAATCTTCTATGTCATACAAAGAAAAGGAACGCTTTAATTTTCAAATGGGATACGCTCTTTTTAGCGCAAAAAAAACAAAAGATGCAGAGCGATACCTAAGCAGAGTGAGTACCTCAGAGACTTATGGGGCACAGGCTAAATATTACCTTGGTTATATAGCGTATCAGCAAGACGACTATGAAGGAGCTAATCAGCGATTTGATCAAATACAGGACCAGGAAGTTCTAAACGATAAGTTGTCTTATTACCAGGCAGACATGAACTTTAAGTTGGGTAGGTTCGAAGAGGCAATTGCTCTTGCTAAATCCCAATTGCCAAAATCGGACAGAAAAGAAGTTTCTGAATTAAATAAAATTATTGGCGAGAGTTATTTTAATCTTGAACAGTACAGTAATGCCATACCTTATTTAGAAGAATACAAGGGTAAAAGAGGAAAGTGGAGTAATACCGATTACTATTTATTGGGATATTGTTACTACAAAATGCAAGACTACTCCAATGCAATAGGGCAGTTTAACAAGATAATTGACGGGAACAACAATGTTGCCCAAAACGCCTATTACCATCTGGCAGAGTGCTATCTGAATTTAGATAAGAGACAAGAAGCCTTAAATGCGTTTCGAAATGCCTCTCAAATGGAATTTGTTCCGGAAATACAGGAAGATGCCTATTTAAACTATGCAAGACTTAGCTATGAAATAGGTAATCCATATGAGTTAGTTCCTGTAGTGCTTACTACTTATTTAGAAATGTACCCGAATAGTTCGTATAAAGAGGAAGTACAAGAATTGTTAGTGGATTCTTATATAACTTCAAAAGACTTTGAAGGAGCTCTTTCTTTGTTAGAAGCAAATAGCAGTTTTGCTAGCAAAGAAACCTATCAAAAAGTTGCTTTTTTCAGAGGGGTCGAGATTTTTATGGACGCTAATTATTCGGAGGCAAACGGTTTATTTGATAAGTCTTTAAAGAGTGGAGTGGATCCTTATTATGAAGCAAGAGCTCGTTTTTGGAAAGCGGAATCGCTCTACCTTCTTAATAATTTCGAGGAGGCCTTAGAAAATTTTATACAATTTAAAAATTCCTCTTCTGCGTCCAGGACCCAAGAATTTGCCGATATCGATTATAATATTGCCTATACCTATTTCAAACTAAAGGACTATGAAAATGCAATAGCTTCGTTTGAAAGCTATATCAGGCAGGCTAATGCGGTTGCCAAGATTAATGATGCCAACGTTCGTTTGGGTGACTGTTATTTTGCTACCAGTAAGTACTGGCCTGCTATAGAATCCTATAATGAAGTTCTGGCGTCTAACAATGCAGAAAAGGACTATGCAGCTTTTCAAAAGGCCATAAGCTATGGTTTTATCGATAGGAATGCCACCAAAATTGAAGAGCTGACCAAATTTAATACACGCTATCCAGCATCTGGTCTCCGGGATGATGCTCTCTTTGAACTTGGGAACTCGTATATAAAAGATAATAAGGAATCTTCTGGGCTGGAAGTTTACGACCAGCTTATTCAGCAATTTCCAAAAAGTAATCTCGTACCCCAGACTCTGTTGCGGCAAGGGTTGGTGTATTATAATTCGAATAGGAATGAAGAGGCACTCGGTAAGTTTAAATCGATTGTAAGAGATTATTCGCAGACCCAGGAAGCAATTCAGGCGGTTGCTACTGCAAAACTGATCTATGTAGACACTGGAAGAGTTAACGAATATGCAGCCTGGGTAGAAGGACTAGACTTTGTTGAGGTAACCGATAGTGAATTGGATAACGCCAGTTTTGAGTCGGCACAAAAGCAACAACAAGAAGGTAAGCTTCAGGCAGCCATAAAAGGTTACGAAAACTACATTCAGGAATTCCCTGCAGGCATACATAGAATAGACGCAAATTTTAACTTGGCTCAATTGTATTTTGCCGAAGGAGAAAAATTAAAAGCACTTCCAAGATACCAAGAAGTTGCTCGGGGTGGGGCTAGCGCGTATTCGGAACAGGCCTTGACCCGAGTGTGCGAGATTTATGTTTCGGAAAAAAACTACAATGAGGCTTTACCCTATTTAATAGAGCTGGAAAATACTGCCAATATTCCACAAAATAGAACTTTTGCGCAATCCAATCTCATGAAAGGGTATTACGAGCAAAAAGACTATGACAAAACCTTGTCTTATGCGGATAAAGTTTTACAAAATAGTACTATTGACGACCGGATTAAAAGCGATGCCCATGTGATGATTGCACGTTCGGCAATTGCTACCAATAATGAAAACAGGGCGCAGCAGGCCTATGGGGAAGTATTAAAAATAGCTACTGGTGTTCTGGCTGCTGAAGCCTTGTATTATCAGGCGTATTTTCAAAGAAAAGAGGGTGACCTAGAGGCCTCTAATGCCTCGGTCCAAAAACTTGCGCGGGACTATGCCTCCTACAAAGAATGGGGAGGAAAAGGTTTGCTTGTTATGGCAAAGAACTTCAATGATTTAGACGATGCCTATCAAGCCACCTATATCCTAGAAAGTATTATCAACAACTTTGGTGATTTTCCAAAAATTATAGCAGAGGCGAAAGAAGAATTAGCCATCATTAAGAAAAAGGAATCGGAACGCAATTCTTCTATAATACCTGAAGGAAATTAAGTAGCTATGAGTAGAAAAAACTATCAACTAGTCCTAACACTTGCAATAGCATTTGGTGTATTCCAAAATCTTTTTTCTCAGGAAGAAAAAGATTTGGGTACCGAAGAGGTAACCGTTGTGAAAGCATATTCCCCAACGGTATCGGATGCATTTAAGGTAAAGTCATTGCCACTTTTAAATGATTCTATTGTTTTACAAAAAAAGAAAATTGATTATGGTATCTTTTCTATCCCTGTAGCTTCCACCTTTACCCCATCAAAAGGGAAAGCTTCCGTAATCAAAAGGGCTACTCCTGAGAAACTTTACAATTCGTATGCTCTTGTCAGCTTTGGTAATTTTGGGAATGCCCTGGCAGACTTTTACACTAGTAGGGATCTGGATAGGGGAAAGAAACGAATCGATTTTAGTGTAAACCACAATGGTTCCCGGGGCGACCTGGAAGGTGTATCCTTGGATACGGATTTTTATAACACCTCAGTGAACGGGGCTTATACCCAGAAGGAAAGAGATTTTGGATGGACAGCAGATTTAGGTTTTCAACACAAAAAATACAATTGGTACGGAATAGAAGAAGAGACCTTGCCAGAAGATATAGTTAATGGAATAGAAGAAGGACAGAACTATTTTGCTGCGGAGGCTGGGGCTCATTTTGAAATGGATGATTCTTTTTTTAATGGAGGAGATATTAGATACAGGAGGTTTTGGGATGCAGTGTCTTCCGGAGAAAATAGGGTTTATGTACGTCCCGACTTTGAGTTTCCACTTTCTTCCGAACTCTTAAAAGTAGGTGTGAATTTCGACTATGTTGGAGGTACTTTTGAGAATGCAAGTCTGAACAATACGGTAAATACTGGGGGAATTAGCTATAGCCAAATGCAAGTAGGCATAAATCCCAGTATTGAGTTAAATGGTCCTTCCTATGCTCTTAGTCTAGGCGCTGCTTTGGTCTATGGTCTCGATCTTGAAAATTCTGCAAGTAACTTTTATATCTACCCACGGGTAACCGGATCATATGATATTGCAGATAACGCCTTAGTTGCCTACGCCGGCATAGAAGGAGGACTTGTGCAGAATTCGTATTACGATTTTGTTGGCTTAAATCCATATGTTTCTCCTACACTCACCATTCAGCCAACGGATAAACAGTACGATGGTTTTGCAGGAATCCGAGGGCAGGTGTTGACCAATCTAAGTTATAATTTAAAGGCCTCCTACAAGGCCGAAAATCGGAAACCTTTGTTTAAGCTAAATCCGATTAACAGCGGAAGAACAGATTCTAAGGGATATTATTGGGGAAATTCATTTGATGTTTTCTATGACGATGTTAAAACCTTGGGGCTTTTTGCGGAACTCAGTTTGGATGTCAATAGGGACTTTACCTTGGGTGTAAACGGGGAATTTTTT
>CAZWPZ010000026.1:0-18656 GCA_964636005.1 uncultured Eudoraea sp. | reverse complement strand
ATTCCTATTACTTTTCCGGAACTACCGACCAAATTTGCCATGTCTTTGGACATGGAACCGGTACCACAACCAACATCCAATACCGTCATTCCTTTCTTTACTATGGGTACTAGAGTCCTATAATCGACTTCCAGGCTTCTCTGATCAAATATTTTTGTGGCCGAAGTACCACTTCTTTCTATATGTTTATTTGCTTTCACTTTTATGGGATATTATGACAATTCTAATGTAGGCTAATTTTCCTAAATATCATTAATTAAATCCTCACTCTCGAGCTGCGTAGCGGATGTTGAAAAAACATCTTTTTCCCTTTCTAAAAACGCACGTATAGTAGTAGGTGTTTTATTGGTAATGATTTGGTAGGTATTGGATACTTTGGGATCTTCTTGAAATCGGGGTAAAAAATGAAGCAGCGTCATAACAAAGGCGAACCCTTTATCCAGCCCTTCTCGTTTCTTTTTTAAATAGAATCCAATAGGCGACATTGGTTTAAAAACTATCTTTTCTCCGATTACTTCAGACATAATCGACGTGACTTCACCAAAACTTTTGTTTTCAGTTCCGGTAATTTCAAACGCTTGATTCCTATACTTTTCAAAATGCAAGACAAAGAGTGCTGTTACCTCCCCAATGTTTTTTGCATCAATCCAATTGAATTTGGCATTTTTAGAGGGCAGGCTAATGGTTCTCTCGCGAAGCACTTCCTGAAGCAAATTTGTAGTTAGATTTTGCATAAAATAACTAGGACGTACAAAAACATACTGAAACCCTATTTCCTGGATAAGATTTTCGATTTTATGATGTGGAATAACTTTGCTTTTTTCTACGCCCTGAACGGATAAAAACACAATTTTTCGGAGGCCACTTTCCCAGGCTTTACTCAAAATTGGTCGAAAAACCTCTTGAACTTTTGAGATATGAGGTGGTCTTAGTAAAAATAATACATCGATTCCATCAAATGCAGTTTCCCATCCATTTGGCTTTTCAAAGTCGAACTTTCTATAACCTAGATTTGGATACTTTTGCAAATAGTTTTTCAGAGAATCTTTATTGCGAACCCCTGCGATTATTCTAACTGGCGTTTGAGATTCCAACAAATAATGAAGTAGGGATAAGCCTATAGTGCCCGTTGCTCCAGTGACTAAAATGTGTTTCATTGTATTCTGGATTAGTGTGGCATCGTTCTTCGCGCGTAATAGTAGGTAGTAAGGGTTGCTTCAAAACAATCAGTCGGTCTCCTCCTCTTGTGAATAAACTATCTCTCCATCGAAAATGGTCATTGCAATTTTTGTATCTAAGAACTCCTCTTCAGGGACGGTCATTATGTCCTGACTAAAAATAGTGAAGTCAGCGAGCTTTCCAACGCTGATAGATCCTTTAATGTTTTCTTCAAACGCACCATAAGCAGCATCTAAGGTATACGACTTAAGTGCTTGTTTTCTACTCATTTTTTGCGTTGCCTCATAACCTTCCTCAGGAGTGCCTTCTAAGGTTTTTCTTGTGATGCTTGCGTAGAGGCTGGCAATAGGGTTTAAGGGCTCTACAGGAACATCTGTTCCATTGACTATTGGGACCCCGCTCTGTAAAAGACTCTGCCACATATAGGCCCCTTCTTTAATCCGTTGTTCTCCTAAACGGTCTATGGCCCATGGCCTGTCTGAGGACAAATGCACTGCCTGCATCGCAGGAATAACCTGTAATTCTGCAAAACGAGGAATATCATCAGGATGCAGATGTTGGGCGTGTTCTATGCGAAATCTATGATTCTGTTTTCGTTCTGGTAGAGATACCAGGGCAGCTTCATAACGATCTAATATTTCACGATTTGCCCGATCCCCAATGGCATGCGAACATACCTGAAAACCGTTTCTTAAACCATTTAAGGCAGTTTCTTCTACAAATTCCATAGGTAGGGTTTCATGGCCAAAATGACCCGGTCTATCCGAATAGGGCTGTAAGAGCCATGCTCCTCGGGAGCCCAGAGCACCGTCACAGTTTAACTTAACCGATCGGATGGTAAGCAAATTAGCTGCATCTACCAGCGGGCCTCTGGAATACCATTCTTCCAACAACTCTTTATCCCAACCCGTGAGCATAGCGTAAAGTCGTGTTTTCATTTTCCCCTCTTCTTTCATCGACTCGTATAAGGCAATAGTTTCCCGACCTATTCCTGCGTCATGAAAACCCGTAATTCCATTTCTATGACAGGCCTCAATTGCTAATTCAAAAGCTTTAACATCTTTTTCCAGAGTCGATTCTGGTATATGCTGGGTGATTATATTTTGTGCTCTTTCGTTGAAAACACCTGTAGGTCTGCCTAGGGCATCGCGCATAATTTCACCTCCTTCTAACTCATACGTGTCAATTCCCTCCTTAGCTAATACCTGAAGACCGGCTATTTCCATTGCGGCAGCATTGGCGAAACCTGCATGACCACTGGCATGCCTTAGATAAACGGGATTGTTTGGAGAGACTTCACTTAAGCGATAATGGGTCTGAAAGCCATGGACCGTATCGGAAGGCATACTGGTCCATTTGCTCTGGTGCCAGCCTCTACCAACAATCCACTCTCCCGGTGCGGCCTTTTCCACAGCTTCGGCAACCATATCAATAATCTCCTGATAGCTTTTTGTGTTCATCAAGTCTAAGTTGAGCTCGTTGTACCCCAAACCCATAAAATGTCCGTGCCCCTCAATAAGTCCTGGGGTCATGGTCTTGCCTTCTAAATTTATAACCTTAGTTTCCTTGTTGCTATATTTTTTCGCCTCCTTTAAACTCCCTGCAAAGAGGATTTTATTGTCTAAGGTGGCAACCGCTTCAACGGTAGCACGAAGCGTATCTACGGTATAGATTGGACCTCCGTGTATTAGTAGTGTTGCTGCGTCTTTATTATTAGAGCAGGAAGTAAGAACTAATAATAGGAATAGAATATAGAAGGGTGTTTTTAAGGCTTGCATAACAATGGATTTATTGGGTTAAATCTAATAATTTATAAGAAGGAAATGAAACCCCTACAGAACTACTTCGGATTTGGGTTTTCAAAGTCGAACTTTCTATAACCTAGATTTGAATACATCCGAAAATAGTTATCCAGAGAACCTTTTTTGCGAACCGCTGCAATTGTTTTGTCCAACGCTTTGGGATTCCAACAAATAATGAAGTAGGGATTGGCCTATTGTACTCGTAGCCCCAGTTGCCAAAATTTGTTTCATTGTATTCTGGATTGAATAATAAGTTACTCTATAAGTGCTGAGAGTAGGCGAGAGTTAACAAAAAAAATCCACTTAAAGTTTCTCAATGCAGATTGACTTTCAAAAACAAAAGACAAAAAGCCACAATGCTTTGAGATATTGATTACATGTTTATTCTGAATTAGTCAGGCATCGTTCTTAGCGCTAATACTAATTAGTAAGTACTGTTTTAAATAATTAGTCAGTCTCCTTAACTTGTGAATAGACTACTTCCATAAAATATAATTTTGATAATACTAGTTTATACTGAACCCACTGGATTATTGTATATTTACAGCATTGCATTAATTAGAGTGTTTTTATGAAATATGTTTTTTACGCTATTATTCTCTTCGGTTTAGGGCAAATTTCTTATTGTCAGGAAGTGCTAGTACATCGCTACAATGCGCAAAGAGAAGAGGTTAGCATAGATACCTTGATGCTGGGAGACTTGGTTATTATCGGGCATTCAAAGAAAGGAGGAAGACCACATTATTTTCAAGGAAAAATAACAGGCATCTTTAAGGATAGGGGGGTAATACGGGTTTTTGATTATGCAAGAAGCACTCGATTTATGCCTATTGCAGGCAAGAAAATACCTGTTGACAACATAATCGCCGTAGGCTTTCCGGATAAGAAAAAAATGAAGGGAAGAGAAACGCGGGCCATAGCTGCTACGGCGGGTCAGTTTCTAGGTTCTGCTATTGGTGGAGATGCGGGTAAAGCAATTTTCTGGGGTTCCACAGCTGGTAATATAGTATCCGATTTTGTATCAAGAAATAAGGCGGATACCCAAAGAATTAAATGTGAAATAATTGAATTTTAAAGGATGAACCTATATCGCGGCTTATTTTCTTTTGCAATGCTTACTGTTTTTATTGTCTCTTGCAAGAATTCTGCAAAAAAGGAGGACAAAATAAAGGAAGAAACAGTACACAATTGGTCCGAGATTAACATTGCAGAATTTCAAAAGAATTGTACAGGATTTTTAGAAATTGAGGGCGTAGAAAACCCTGCCAAGTATTGCGATTGTTTGTTAGACTCCTCTATAGAAGCCTATCCCGATGCAAAAAAGGCTATTGAATTGGAGCAACACGAAATTGTAAGCCTTTTCGAGGATTCAAAATGTATAGACGATATATTGCTGATTAAGATAGAAGATCCCTGGACCCAGGAAGTTGAGGCGCTCTTCATGGAGAACTGCAAACAGCAACAAAAAACATTGGATGTTGAAATGGAGACTGCCGAATCCTATTGTGTCTGTGCCCTTGAAAAAGTAAAGCAGATTATCCCTAATCCCCAACATGTGATTGCGCTAACAGAAGAAGAGCTGGATCATGTGCTAGAAAGTTGCAATTGAAATTTAAAGTGTCTCAAGAGTTCATCGCGCTCTAATACAGTATATCATAAAACGGATTTACTAATCTTTTTGCTCTTTTATTCCAAGGCGTATTGTAAACCTTTTTTTAATTGGTCAATTTCTTCTATACTAGTGTAGTGTAAAAAGGATATTCGGATAACACCTGGTTCTAAGGAAATTCCCATATCCATAAATGGACGAACGGCATAAAATGTACCTTTACCTAGCATTAATTTGTGCTCCGTTAGTTTTCTATACACTTCATTGAAGTCTTTTTTAAGCGGTATTATGGAAATTATTGGGGCTCTATTCCTTGTTACATTCGGGCCAATAATTCGCAAGTCTGCACGCATTCTTAAAAATTGTAATAAGTCCTCTAAAAGCAAGGTTTCATGATCATGGAACAGCTGACTAAGGGCTTTTCTCCTATCACTTGGGCTACCGCAAGTATCAAAATGATGCTCATATACTGCATCGAAATAGTCCATGACACCCGATGCAGCTGCAATCTGCGCATGATCGGGCCCTGCCGGGGTAATCATATTTCTCCAAACACCTTCCTTAAAAAAATGCGATTGGTTCTCCATTTTAGAAATCAATTCCTGCTTTACAAACATCAAACCTAAGTGGGGCCCAAAGGTTTTATATAAGGAAAATAAATAAATGTCGACTTCCAATTCATTAATATCCGGAAATCCATGTGGTGCATACCCAACTCCGTCTACCACGGTTAAAGCGCCATATTTACGAGCTAATCTGGAAACATCTTTAACCGGATTGACATGTCCGATTACGTTGGAGCAATGAGGATAAGCCACCATTTTTGTTCGATCTGTAAATAAGTGTTTTAGGTCGTCTATGCTGAGTAGGCCAGTCTCCGAGTCTACATGCCATTCTACTACGCGAACTCCCTTCTCACTCAGTTTTCTCCAAGCTCCTGCATTGGCCTCGTGATCCTGACAAGAAACGATAATTTCATCCCCTTTTCTTAAAATAGGGCCCAGGGCTCTGGATAATACATAAACATTTTGGGTAGTAGATGGTCCAAAATGAATTTCAGAACTATCCACATTTAGATACGACGCAAATCTGTCGTAAGAACGATCCATTAATTCCCCTGCCAGTGTAGAAGCTGGATAGGGGTAGTGTACCTGAACTTTGTTTTTAGTGTAAAACGAAAACAGCCTATTTATGAATTGGCTACAAGGGTAGGAGCCACCTGCATTTTCAAAAAATGCCCATCCTTTTAAAGAAGGTTCTTTAAATGCGGGAAATTGATTTCTGATAAAGGATACGTCTAATTGCATTAAAATTGTTTTTCAGAGGTAATATACAGATTAGAAAACAATATTTAAATTTCTCATGTAAAATGAATTTCAACTTAAGCAAGCCTGACTAATGGAAATTCTCACAGCAGTTTTATTTTTTTGAGAATCATTGGATTTGGATGGAAATCAGTATTTTTAAAAGAGGATTAAGAAAAATTGGAACCTACAAAACAGCAACTAAGATATGTCTGACAAAAAGAAGAGGGTAAATAAATTAAGGGCTAAGACGACATTATTCTTCATGACCTTCGTGACCTTATTATTGGTAGATCTAAAAGCACAGGACATACAAACAGTGGAACTTTCCTTTGATAAAATCCCAACCACTATAGTCGTAAACGATAGCCTTCAAGGCTATGATATAATGGACTATATATTTTACGCAAAAAAAGGACAATTTTTAACTGTTGGATTAACTACTGATAATAATTCCAATTATTTTAATATCATGGAACCTAAGGAAGAATATGTTGCCATATACAACAGTTCTTTAGCGGAGAATGCCTACAAAGTCGCACTAAAGAAAACAGGAGATTATAAAATTCGGGTTTACCTAATGAGGAGTGCGGCTCGGAGAAAAGAACTTGCCAACTTCGAACTCAGTATAGGTATAGAAGATTCGGATGCATTAGTTACAAGAACCGATTTTCATGCTACTGGTCAGATACCTTGTATGCTCAATGAGGGAGACCCGGCTACTTCCTGTAAGTTTGGTGTTAAACGTGGCATAATTGGGTCTGCCGTGGTGACCATTGTTAACACTCATGGTGAGAGCCGAACCATTGTTTTTGAAAGTGGAAGTGTAAAATCCATAAAGGTGGGAGAATTAGATTCAAAAAATTTTACAAGTAAAAAAGAACAAGATACCTTTATTATCAAGGTAAATGATGAGACCTATGAAGTCCCTGAAGCCATAGTTATTGGAGGATAAAGGAAATTATAGAGAGTCTACAATAATTAAAATATCTAAAACTTAGGCATATGAAATGGCGTGGAAGAAGAAAAAGTTCCAATATTGATGATAGAAGAGGACAGGCTGGACCCGGTAGAGGGATTGGTGGTTTTAATCCATTACTGTTAGGCCCCTTGATACGGCTAATTTTTTCGAAGACCGGATTAATATTGGTGGGGATCTTTTTAATTATCTCCTTCATTACAGGAAATAACCCCATAACACTACTTGGAAATTTGTTTCTAGGTGGTGGAGGACAAGCGGTACAAACGGAAAATTACCAAGGTTCTGCTGAAGAGAATGAATTGGCCGACTTTAGTGCAACCATTCTTGCCAGTACAGAAGATGTTTGGAACAAACTTTTACCCAATTACAGGAATCCAACTTTAGTTTTGTTTACGAATTCTGTCTCTTCTGCCTGTGGATCTGCCTCAAGTGCAACCGGACCATTTTATTGTCCTGGAGATGAAAAACTATATCTGGACTTGAGCTTTTTTTATGAAATGGAACAACGAATGAATGCTCCGGGCGACTTTGCTCAGGCGTACGTAATTGCTCATGAAGTAGGGCATCATATACAAAAAATCTTAGGGATAACGGATAAAGTTCAACAACTAAGGGGCCAATTAAGTAAAACGGAGTATAACAAATATTCGGTTCGGCTAGAATTGCAGGCCGATTTTTTGGCAGGGGTTTGGGCGCATCATTCGCAACGAATGTCGCAAATGATGGAAACTGGAGATTTAGAAGAGGCACTTAATGCTGCAAACGCTATTGGAGATGACAGATTGCAAAAACAGTCTACGGGAAGAGTAGTTCCGGATTCTTTTACCCATGGGACCTCAGAACAAAGAATGCGATGGTTTAAAAAAGGATTTGATACAGGAGACCTGACACAGGGAGATACCTTCAGTGCAGATCCACTTTAGTCCTAAACCTCTTGTACATATAATTATGGGGCTTATGGTCAATCTATGCTATCCAGAAACCATACCTTCTGGGCATTTTGTTCTAAGGTTCGTATAAAGCAAGCAATGCAGAGAGGAATTAAAAAGATTTTCTACCTACGCAATGAAAAGAAGAAGATTCCCTGCTTAGATTTATTGCTTTCGCTAAACTGGACAGGGAATCTATGTTATAATGATACTCTTCTAATTAAAGTAATTCAGGAAGATATTTTACTATGATTTACTTAATTCTTCCTGTATACTGTCTTGGATGGCATGTAGCTTTTCTTTTAATTCGGCCGAGATATTAGATGGAATATCGTGTAGTTTTTTTAGTTTAAAAGACAAGTAGATATTGTATACTCCCATTACGAGAAGGCCAATGGCAGCCCACAAAACAACGGAGAGGCCTCCAATGACAGGGTTTAATAATAATATAAAGCCAATGAGGACACCGATAATTCCTATACCCATCAGGGAAGTCCAGTCCTTAACCCCATATCTTTTGAGATCCAGGGAAATTCCAATGGCATTCATCGACCTAAAAAGAATTACAAACCCAACATACAAGGGTAGGGTTATCATGGAAATTCCCGGGTCATTAAGTAGTGCAATACCAACAGCCAACGTTATTACTCCCAAAACAAGTTTCCAGCCCCAGTTATCCATAGTATCCCTATTCACTATAGAAAAGACAATTTCAATTGCTCCAGAAACAACAAAAGAGAGACTAAAAATAAAGGCACACCAGACATAAGAGTATTCTAAATCTGATAAGACCCATAAGGCCGCTGCTATAAAAGCCAGGCCGGCAAGTAAAAATAAGTACCAATGTTTTATGGCACGTTTAAGCGTTTTAAAAAAATGTGTTCCCATTATTTGGTTGATTTAAATTTGCCTACTCTATTAAGTTTTCGGCTTTCCTTTTGGTTTTTCATTATTCCATTTTGATTATTCGGAATAATGGGCTACTCAAGATAAGAATTCCGCATTAATTTTTCAATCAAATTGATAATTTGACACCTAATTAAAAAAATGTTTACAATTTCGCAGTTACGTATTGAAAAAAAGGCCCTACAACAAAGCGTTACAGGGCCTTTAATATCCTATTCTAATAGGAGAGTTAAAAGGAATTATGCTTTTGCTCTCCTAAAAATAAATCTGGTTATAAAAATACCAGTACCATCGCCTTTACCGGCATCACTTTCTACACCACTGGTAACAAAAGTCAGTTCCCAGCCTTGTTCAATCATTGTATTAACCTTCGAAGATAGTAAAGCATCATTGGAAGCTATGTTTTGAAAATTAATACCAGTTGCACTGTAAAAGTTTAAAATTTTTGTTTCATCAAAGTCATCCACTTTAGCGGCGCTTCGTTTCGACTTGTTCTGCTTTTTATTTTCCTCTGTTCTAGAGGAAGTAAAATTGTGGTAGTCTTTCGTTTCTTGATTCGAAATTATTCGTGACCGCCCTAGTCCCATTGGAACAACAGACTCTATACTAGTCACGATTCGGTATTCATATACCTGAGCCTTTACCTCAATAAAGGAAATCGTCAAAAAGACGATTAAAAGAATTTTTTTTACCATAATATTGCTTTTTAGTTTAGTGTTAGCATTTTACAATAACCAGAATTGTAGCTATTTATTGTTAATCGGTATCCATAAATATTAGAAAATCAGAAAACTAGAAGCACTGGCTCCTAAACACCACAAAAAAACAATTACTTAATAGTTACTTTCTTGGAAAGGGGAGTACACCTGTATGCTTTGCCCATAGAAGCCACTTTTTGGAAAGATCCTTAACTACCTCCGGGTAGGTAGAAGCCAAGTTATTTGTTTCGGTGCGGTCTAGCTCCATATCAAATAACTCCCATTGATCAATAGGCAGTTCCTCTGGAGCGTTTTTATAAGCGACATTAGAAACTTTCGAAACAAGCTTCCATTTTCCACTTCTAACGGCCCTATTGCCCTCATGCTCCCAGAAAAGCTCTCTTTCCTTTATGGGTGTATGGTTAAATAGTGGAAGCAAACTCTTTCCCTCGAGGGGGGTTATGGAGTTTCCTTTATACTCACTTGGATACTTGGCTGCTGATACCTCTACACAGGTCGCCATAATATCAATCAAATGTGCAGGAGTCTCAATAAGTGAACCTTGCTTTGAACGAATACCTTCGGGCCAATGTACAATAAGTGGGGTGGCAATACCCCCTTCGTGTACCCAATGTTTATATTCTCGAAAAGGTGTATTACTGGCATTTGCCCAATTTCTGCCATAAGCGGTGTAACCGTCGTCCGGGCCAGGCCAACCATCTTTCATTTTCTTTACTGGCCTGCCATCCCTTGTTCTATCGGGCATTCCTTTTGTTTGTAATTCTCCTGGTTCCATCGGTCTGATAACAGAATCATAAGGGACAGGTTTTTTCCAACTGAGGTCTTCCGCACATGCCCCATTATCCTGAAGATAAAGTATCAGAGTGTTCTCCAATTCTCCTTTAGACTCAAGCGTTTTTAGAATTTTCCCAATTCCCTGGTCCATGATATCTATCATAGCGGCATAGACTTCCATATTCGCAATTTCCCATTCTTTATCGGGAATGTCCTCATTCCAGGCATCCACTAAGGGATCTCTTGGAGTAAGCTTCCAATTGGGATCGATAAGTCCCATTTCTTTTAATTTGTTAAAACGTTTCGTTCGTACATTATCCCAACCCGTATCATACGCTCCTTTATATTTTTCTACTTCGTCTGCAGGGGCATGCATGGGCCAATGTGCAGCAGTATAGGGAACATACAAGAAGAATGGTTTAGAAGTATTGTGTTCTTGGATATATTTTACAGCATAGTCTGTAAATTCCGTAGTAGCATAGAAGTCTTCATGTGGGGCGATATAGTCATTTTCTAGAGTAAGAGAAAGTGGATCATAGTAACTGCCTGCACCAGATATAATTCCAAAGAACTTGTCAAAACCTCTTTGCTTTGGCCAGTTCGATTTGTCCGGATCTTCTACCACATAAGGAGTTACGTGCCATTTTCCAGACAAATACGTATCATAACCAGCTTGCTTTAAAACTTCGGCAATAGTAACAGCATTAAAACTTAAATCTCCTCGATAAGCGGGAGTTCCTCTATCATAGACCATATGCCCCATTCCGGCTTGATGGGGGTAAAGTCCGGTGAGTAAAGAAGCTCTGGTCGGGCAACATCTGGCGGTATTGTAAAACTGCGTAAATCGCAATCCGTTTGTGGCTAACCTATCTAAATTCGGTGTATTTATTTCACCACCATAGGAGCCGATATCGGAATACCCCATATCATCTCCCATAATTATGATGATATTGGGTTGTTGTTTATTCGTTTGTCCAATTAGCTGTGATTTAAAACACAGTAAGAACAAAAGGAAATAAATAGTTCTTAACTTAATACAGGAGTCGCCATAGAATATCTTCATACTAATATGTATTTCGGTGTTAATTTATGGATTCCTATCGAGCCAAACAGACATTTTACCATTTTTTCTGTTTGCCCATGCGTAATAGGGGATTGCTTTAATTGGCATTTTTAAAGAATGTGTATCCTTTGAACTCTGAATGGTACCAATACCACCCAGAAGTTCCTTTTCAAAGCGATAGTGAAATTCTGTGTTTGCTGATATTCCTTGTTCAAAAAGGAGCGTATTATTATCTACTTCTTCAAAACAGTATACTAACGGACCTCTTTCAATTGCCATTTTATCCCTATTTGCAGCAACTAGAGGATTACAAACTACCTTACGAACAGGCATATGAAAATTCATTTGAATCTTATCTTTCTTAGACCATCCTTGCAAAGGAAGCACTGCGTAACCATTCTTTTCATCAGGTTTAATTGGTTTTCCATTTATTTGAATGGTATAGTAGGACTTTTCCTGATCTTCATACGTGTATAGCGCTCCATCCATTATGTTGTTTTTAGACCATGCAGGGATCCTTAAATGAAGAGTTGCATCCACACTGTTTTCATTTGTAAAGCCAAATACAATTTTTCCTTGCCAAGGATAGTCCGTTTGTTGCACAACATGCAATGTCTTTTTTCCAACGGCTATTTCTGCCTTGTTGTTCATATATAAGTTAACAAAGACGTTATTGTTCTTAACAGCATAAATATATCCCGGAACAGAAGGTAACGTTCTAACGATATTTACAGGACAGCACGAGGTATCGAACCAAGGCGATCTTCCGCAAACGCCATGATTGAATGTAAAAATCCCATCAGATTCTAATGGATTTGGATAAAAAAAAGTATCTCCTTCAAGTGATACGCCTGACAAAAATCCATTGAATAAAGTTCTTTCAAATACATCCATATATTTAGCCTCACCACTTCTGAGAAACATCCTATGATTCCATAACATTAAAGAAATCGCTGCACAGGTTTCTGTATATGCTGTGGCGTTGGGCAATTCGTAAGCGGGACCAAACCCTTCGTATTTAGGTTCGGCTCCTATACCTCCTGTGAGGTAAATTTTCTTATGTACAATATCCTCCCAAATAAGTTCCAGAGACTGATCGTAAGCAGTTTCTCCAGTTAAGGTAGCAATGTCAGTCGCTCCGGCATAGAGATAACCTGCGCGGACTGCGTGTCCTACCGCTTGTTTTTGTTGACTTAAGGGAAGATGATCCTGCTGATATTCGCCAGAATACGGACCATCATTAATATTATGTCCTTCTTCATTACCCCTTTGATCAATAAAGAATTTGGCCAGTCGTAAGTATTTTTTTTCTCCGGTTACTCTATATAGTTTTACAAGACCAATTTCTATTTCTGAATGTCCCGGTACCCCCATATTTTTATCGTAACCAAACACACTGTCGACTAAATCAGCATTCTTAATTGCTATATCTAACAGACTGCGTTCTCCCGTAGCTTTGTAGTGTGCAACAGCAGCCTCATATAAATGCCCAACGTTATAAAGTTCATGATGGGACACCAATCTGGTCCATCTTTTATTTCCAGCACCGTCGTTAGCCTTAGATGGATTAATTGTTCTGTTAGTATAGAGGTAACCATCTGGTTCCTGAGCCGCGCCAATTTTCGATATCAATTCGTCTAGGTACTGTTTTAGCTGAGGATCATCATTGGTCTGTAAGGAATAACTAGCACCTTCGATTACTTTAAAAACATCAGAATCGTTGAAAAAAATTCCTTCGAACTCCCCGTCTTCTAATCTACCAGCTTTACTAAAATTGCTAATTCTACCCGTATCCTCACATCTGTTGATAGTATAAGGAAGCGTTATATTTCGATTTGTTTTAAGTCTGGGTGCCCAAAATGTATCGTTAATATTTACATGCGTAAAATCCACCGGTTCAATAGGGTAGTCTTCTACTAAGTCTAGGTCTTTTCCCGAGCTTGTTTTGCTTCCATTTTCTTCGATTTTAACAGAATCGGCATCAGGGCAACCCAAAATAAAAATAAGGCAGAAGAGATAAAATAAGTATCGCATGAACAGTAGTTTTATATTATTTAAATCTACATAATTTATGCTTGCAATTCCTTCAAAGCAGTCCTATTTCAAAACAAAAAGAAGTACTTCACAACTAACAATTTTAGTTCAGAATGAAGATACATCTAAAATAGTAGTAACTTTAAGCTATCTAGTTTGATGCGCTTGAACAAACCCTAATGGAATATACCCAATGAATCTCAAGATCAATAATAAAGATATTCAAGTAGATGTAGACCCAAACACGCCTTTGCTCTGGGTACTTAGAGAAAATTGCGGACTAACGGGAACAAAGTTTGGGTGTGGCATTGGGCAGTGTGGTGCATGCACGGTACAACTCGATGGAACAGCAACAAGATCTTGTCTTTTACCCGTCCAATCTGCGGAGAACAAAGAGATTACTACCATTGAGGGGATTTCTAAAGACCCAGAGGCTCTTCATGTTTTACAAGAAGTCTGGATAGAGAAACAGGTCCCACAATGTGGGTATTGCCAATCCGGGCAACTAATGTCTGCGCACGCCTTATTGGCAAAAAACTTACAACCCACAGACGAAGACATAGATTCGGGAATGAAAGGTAATATTTGTCGGTGCGGCACCTATCCGAGAATCAGAGAGAGTATTAAGGAGGCTGCAAGAATACTGGCCTTAAAAGCAAAAGTAGAAGAGGATGGGAAAATGGAGTAGGAGAGCATTTATATCAGTTGGACTTTTAAGTGGTGGCGCCATAGTTTTAGGAGTTGCTATACGCCCTGGAAACAGAGCAACAAAAGTCAAAGAACTCGTAGGTGGTAAAGACGATTTTGTACTCAATGTATGGGTAAAAATTGGCAGGAATAACAGTATAACAATCATTGTTCCCCATGCAGAGATGGGGCAGGGGACACATACGACCCTAGCCATGATGTTGGCAGATGAAATGGATGCAGATTGGAACAACGTAAAGGTCATGGAAGCACCTGCGGAAAAGGAATATGCTAACTATGCCTTGGCGAAAGGATTTATTTTAGGGGAGAATAAACTACCATCCTTTTTAACGGACACTATAAATGGTTCTTTCTTGGCTATTACAAAGCAAATGGCTATTCAGACCACTGGCGGAAGTTCCTCTGTTAGATTTACGGGGATGTATGCAATGCGTTTGGCAGGGGCATCTGTGAAGGCCGTGTTATTAGAAGCAGCAGCAAATAAATGGGGAGTCCCACTACTGGAGTTAAAAGCTGCCAATAGTTATATATATCATGAAAAGTCCAATCAAAAAGAGCCTTATGTACATTTTGCTTCAGATGCCCTTGAGTTACACCAAAGTGTTTCGCCTAAACTAAAAACACCCGATAAGTATACCATTATGGGGACATCACCGAAAAGGCTCGATTCTTTTTCTAAGGTTAATGGTACGGCAAAATTCGGGATAGACATTCAACTACCAAATATGAAATACGCCACCATAAAGGCGTCTCCCGTTTTTGGCTCTAAATTACAGTCGGTAGAAGACAATGGAATACTATCGCAAAAAGGAATACTCAAATTAGTACGACTTGAAAATGCCGTAGCGGTGATAGCAGATGGGTATTGGCCCGCGAAAAATGCCTTGAATAAAGTAAAGATGGTTTTTGAAGAATCGTCAAATGATCGTATAAATGACCAAGCGATTTATGATAAATACGACCTCCAACTAGCAAAGGCAATAGAAGATGGTGATGAGATAGAAGATTATAAAATAGGGAATGCCAGAAAGGTCTTAAAGGAAGGAGGAAACATCCTTGAGGCAGAATACAAAGTTCCTTTTTTAGCGCATGCAACTATGGAACCGATGAATTGTACAGCCTATGTACACGATGGTATTTGTGAACTCTGGTTGGGATGTCAGAATCCATTGGGTTTTGCCAAAAGTGTCGCTGAATCTCTCGATATGGATATGGAAAAAGTAAAAGTGTACAACCAGTATTTGGGGGGCGGATTTGGAAGACGCATAGTTCCGGATGTGGCGGTACAAGCTGCATTAATTGCAAAAGAAGTCGATTTCCCCGTAAAACTTATCTGGTCCAGAGAAGAAGATATTACACAAGACCATTATCGAGAAGCCAATCGCAGTAGATTTAAAGCCCTTATGGATGACGATGGTTTGGTCAAGGCATGGGAGAATCAGTTTTTGTTTAAAAACGAACCCGAAGAGGCTCCTCATATACCCTATGACATAGAGAATCAGTGGATACACTATACAAAAACAGAGACGCATATTCCCTGGGGTTATTGGCGAAGTGTGGATTCTTCTATGCATGGATTTTTTACGGAATCGTTTATGGACGAATTGGCCTTTAGATCGAATAGGGACCCCTATATCTTCAGGCGGGAGCATTTACAGTCCAGACCTAGATTTTTAAAGGTTTTAGATCTGGTAGCTGAAAAGGCAGATTGGAAAACAGCCTTACCAGATAACTGGGGAAGAGGTATTTCAATTCACAAGAGTTTTGGGACTATTGTAGCACAGGTAGTAGAATTGGAACTGATAGAGGCTAAGGTAAAAGTTCATAGGGTGGTTTGCGTGGCAGACCCGGGTTATGCATTCTTTCCTGATGGTTTTAGGGCCCAGATGGAAAGCGGTATTGTTTTTGGTCTTACTGCTGCACTCTACGGTGAAATAAAAATAGAGAATGGTGCAGTAATACAGCGCAATTTTCACGACTATGAAATGCTTAGAATAGATGAATGTCCGAAAATTGAAACCCATATTATTACAAGCGATAACTTTCCGGGTGGAGCAGGGGAGCCTAGTACTCCCGGAATAGCACCAGCATTGACTAATGCTATTTTTAATGCTACGGGTCTAAGGATACGGGAACTTCCTGTAAAAAGACACAATTTACGCCAACAAAATAAACTTATAGGTTGATCCAGTTTTACTAATCCCCGGTTGTTCAGGAGAAAACTAAGGTATAATTAATAGAATCGTTTTTATTATTTAATCTATTGTAGTCTTACTATCCCACCAGCTTGGATTAGGCTCAAAATCGTCCTCGTACATAGCAGATCGTTCTAATTCTAATTTTGGAAGTAACTCATTTTTTATTTTATGCATATATAGTGAGGCTTTTTCAGGGTCGTATAGACTATCCTTCACAGGGTATTGCGCTTCTACTTCCTGTAGCCAATTTCTCAGTTCATGCCATAGTCTTTCCGCAATATCTGTGTTTATGGAACTTAAATCCTTCTTTTCTTCCGGATCTGTATCTAAGTTGTAAAGTTCGTTATGGTCGTCTTCCCAATAGTGAATGAGTTTCCAGTTTTCTTCTCTAATAATAGAACTTGGATCTCCTCCTTGATTGCCATAATGAGGATAATGCCATATCAGAGGTCGTTTTGAAAGTGTATAGTTTTCATCTTCCAAAATAGGTTTTAGGCTTAGGCCATCCCTATGCTGTTCTGAATTAAGAGGTAAATCAGTCAGGTCTAGTAGTGTTGGATAAAAATCTGCTCCTGTAACAGCTGTGGTAATAGTTCTTTTTTCTAACCAAGGTATCTTAATAAAATAGGGTTCTCTAATACCACCTTCCCACTGGTATCCTTTGCCTCCTCTAAGTGGAAGATTCGAAGTAGAAAAATTGTCCCCTGAAGCAACCCCACCATTATCGGATGTAAAGACGACTATGGTGTTATTGTCTAATCCATTTTCTGCGAGGGTTTGCATAACTATCCCAACAGCTTCATCCATTTGTTCAATAAGTCCGGCATAGACCGGATTGTCTTGGTTTCTCCGGATCGGTAATTTTTTATTCATAGTGAAGCCAAGACTATCTACTCCCATTTCTACCGCTTTATCACGGTATTTTTTCCATCTATTCTGAGAGGTTTGTATAGGCCCATGTACTGCATAAAAGGATAAAAAGGCAAAAAAAGGTTCTTCTCTATGTTCTTTAATAAAAGAGGAAGTCTCTCTGGCTAATCGTCTGGAAAGATTCTCACCCGCTTTTAGATTGGGTAATTTAGGATTAGTCCAGGGGGAAAAATATCCTCCGGAAGGACTCCCTTTTTCCCAACCACCAACATTTATATCGAAGCCGTGATCTTCCGGATAGGATCCCTCTTTTCCTAAATGCCATTTTCCAGCAAAAAAAGTGGTGTATCCGGCTGCCTTAAAAACCTCTGCTAAGGTAATTTCCTCTTGTGGCAACTCCCTATTATAGGAGGCTGGTAGCATTAAATCATGCCGGTTTACAGTTCGCCAGTCTTCCCCAGACTTTGCCCCAATCCAATCGGTAATACCATGTCGGGCCGTAAATTTACCGGTTAATATACTTGCTCTGGAAGGGCTACATACCCTGCTCGTAGCATATCCTTGGGTAAAGTTGAATGCCTCCGAATACAAACCGTCAAGATTGGGAGTTTCATAAAACGAGCTTCCCGTCGCCCCCAGATCATGAACTCCTAAATCATCTGCCAAAATGAAGACCACATTTGGCCTACTTGCTTGAGATTGCAGGGGTTTTTCCACACAGGAAGTTTGCAAAGAGCAGTAAATAATCAAAAGACTTTTTAAAAAAAAGGAATTTATCCTTTTTATACAATGAGATTGTTCTGGGATTTTAATGGCAGTCGTTATTTAGATTTCCTTTATAAAACCATGTAATTTAATACTATACTTTGTGAAGCATACGTATCTCTATATTTTTACAGCACAATTGGCATTGGCCGACTTATAAATAGCTTCAACCACGCGAATATCGCGTAACCCTTCTTCTCCAGGTACCAGAAGGCTAGAATTGTTCATTATAGCTAAGGCATCATCATCCATCTGTTTTGCTTGCTGACTTTGTAAGGGGATATTGATTACAGTTCCATCAGACATGCTTCCTTTGTTTCCTCCATAGGAAGAGTGTGGTTCCATTTTTAGCCATCCATCTTCGTAATTTACATGTAAGTGATTCATCCGAATCCCAAAGCTTGTCTGGCATGCTGCTCTTGCCCCACTTGGAAACTCGAGCTGGAACATCATGGTTTCTTCTACTTCATGGTAAATTTCTGGTCTGGTAGTAGACGCCTGTGCTATGACCGATATAGGTTCTTCTCCCGTTGCCAAACGGGCTCCTTGTAAGGCATAGACACCCATGTCTCCCATTACTCCTCCCCCCAGTGCCTTGTTTTGTTTCCAATGGTTAGATCTTCCATCAAAATAGCCAGCAGCGGAAGTAATCATTTTAACCTTACCAAAGCGCTTGGATTTCGCAACTTCCATATACGCTTGAATATTAGGATCGTGTTGGCATCGATACCCAATAGCCAAACTTACCTTGTTATCTTTACAAGCCTTTATCATTGCTTCACAATCGGCTACCGAAGGAGCCATTGGCTTTTCA
>CAZWPZ010000025.1:0-6786 GCA_964636005.1 uncultured Eudoraea sp. | reverse complement strand
TGCATTAATCCCAAGCCCTGTGGCGGTAAATACAATAGCTAATAAAATTCCTTTATTCATAAGTAGTTTTGCGTTTATTTATATAGGTAAATTGCCTTAGGGCACAAAAATAGTTTATTTTCCTTAGTGAAGTTGTATTTCTTGAGAAGAAGCTATTGTTACGAAGGAAGACATTTCCAGGAATATCAATTTAAGTTTAGAATTTAATCAGGCGGTAGCCTTCATTCTGAAGTAGTACTAAGGCGGTCATTGCGGATAAAGCAAGTTGCGTACCTTCTATTGTGTCTTCAATAGGAATATTTCTGGAATAGGAAGATTGCCCGCATAAAATTATGGAAACATTTGATTTTAAAAGTTCCTTAATCATATCTGCATTAGGATTCGCGACCGAATATTGTTTTTGATAATGCTTGTTGGCTAATAGGTCTTTAGAAGCTTTGTTGTGAACTACCAGGGCTACTTTTAAGTTTTCAATGGGCACTCCCGCCTGTACGTGCATGTTTAAAAATCTTGCAGCTGTCTCTATCTTTAAATTTCTTTGCGCGGCAGATGCAGGGCTGTCCATTATATCAAAAACAACTTTGTATTCTTCGTCTATCGCTGTTGCAAATTCCGGGTTCGGAACAGACCAAACTGCTCCGTAGTTTTCTAAAATAGGTCCGGTTTTTTTTCCTTGACCATGCAGAGCAAGAGAAGAAAGCAAGAGAACCAATAGCTGGAAAAGGGTACTATATCTGGGCACTGAATATCAAATTTTTTTAAAGGTATTCAAAATGCAAAATATACTGAACCTTTCTGATTAATAATTAAGTATCTATTTTTTCCTCAACCGAAATATGGCTAAATTCACCAATACTAAAATAGATGTTTTGAGCACCTTTATAGAAGAATTAAATGAAGCCCAAAAAGGCCCGGTTTTACATAAAGAGGGAGCCTTGATGGTAATTGCAGGAGCAGGTTCGGGGAAGACAAGAGTTCTGACGTACAGAATTGCGCATTTAATGCAACAGGGTATTGACCCTTTCAATATACTGGCTCTTACCTTTACGAATAAGGCAGCCAGGGAAATGAAAAAGCGAATCGCCTCTATAGTGGGAGGATCCGAGGCGAAGAATTTATGGATGGGAACTTTTCATTCCGTTTTTGCACGTCTATTAAGATTCGATGGAGATAAGCTTGGCTATCCCAGTAATTTTACCATTTATGATACCCAGGACTCCCAACGATTGATATCCTCGATAATCAAGGAAATGGGATTAGACAAAGATGTTTACAAATACAAACAAATTCAGAATAGGATATCTTCCTACAAGAATAGTTTAATTACGGTAAAGGCATATTTTCAAAATCCTGAATTGATGGAGTCCGATGCCATGGCCAAGCGACCAAGACTAGGAGAAATTTACAAGAACTATGTAGATCGATGTTTTAAAGCAGGAGCAATGGATTTTGATGACCTTTTGCTTCGTACTAATGAGTTATTGAATAGGTTTCCCGAAGTATTGATGAAGTATCAGGAACGATTTAAGTATATTTTGGTAGACGAGTATCAGGATACGAATCACAGTCAGTATTTAATAGTCAAGGCTTTGGCAGACAGATATCAAAATATCTGTGTTGTAGGGGATGATGCGCAAAGTATTTACTCTTTTCGAGGCGCAAATATTTCCAATATTTTAAATTTTCAACGAGATTACGACAACGTAAGCGTTTATAGACTGGAACAAAATTATAGGTCTACAAAGAATATTGTAAACGCAGCTAATACCATAATTGCTCACAACAAGAATCAGCTGGAGAAGGTGGTTTGGACCGCCAACGACGATGGATCTCCAATTCGTATTCACAGGAGCCCTACAGATGCAGAAGAAGGTCGTTATGTGGCAGGATCCATATTTGAGCATAAAATGCAGGAGCAGTTGTCAAACGGAAGTTTTGCTGTGTTATATAGAACTAATTCCCAGTCTCGGGCAATTGAAGACGCGTTGCGCAAGCGCGACATACCGTATAGAATTTATGGTGGTTTATCCTTCTACCAGCGCAAAGAAATAAAGGATGTTCTGTCTTATTTACGTTTAATTGTCAACATAAAAGATGAAGAAGCCCTGAAGAGGGTCATTAATTTTCCTGCCAGAGGTATCGGTCAGACCACTGTTGAGCGCCTAAGTGTTGCTGCCAATCATTACAACAAATCAATTTTCGAGATTATGGATAATCTCCAAAACTTAGATTTAAAGATAAATTCTGGAACAAAGAGAAAGCTCGAAGACTTTGTGATAATGATACGCAGTTTTCAAATAATGAATGAGTCAGAGGACGCCTTTACCGTTGCGGAACATGTCACTAAAAAAACAGGACTTTTACTAGAGTTTAAAAAGGATGGGACTCCCGAAGGTATCGCCCGAATGGAAAATATTGAAGAACTTTTGAACGGGATAAAGGATTTTGTCGAAGGGCAAAGAGAATTAGCAGATGCCAAGGGAGATTTGACCGAATTTTTGGAAGATGTAGCACTTGCCACAGATATGGATAAAGATACTGGGGATGAAGATAGAGTTGCCTTAATGACTATTCATTTAGCTAAAGGACTTGAGTTCCCTTATGTATATGTGGTTGGAATGGAAGAGGACCTTTTCCCGTCGGCCATGAGTATGAATACGAGAAGTGAACTAGAAGAGGAAAGGAGACTATTTTATGTAGCTCTTACAAGAGCAGAAAAACAAGCCTATCTCACCTATACACAAAATAGATATCGTTGGGGAAAATTGATTGATGCGGAACCAAGCCGTTTTTTAGAGGAAATAGACGAAAAGTATGTAGAAAATCTAACACCTGTTGATAGCTATAGGTTTAAACCATTGATTAACTCTGACATTTTTGGTGAGGTGGATAAGTCCAAATTCAGGCAGGTAAAACCCAAAAACAGCACACCACCAAGTACTCTCAAACCCAATGCGAGTCAGCTACGAAAATTACGTAAATTAAAACCGCAGCTGTCTAGCCCCAACAATCGTGTTTCAGAACAAGTTATTTTGGAAGAGGGTGCCTTAGTAAATCATACGCGATTTGGCAGGGGTAAAGTTCTTAAAGTAGAGGGAGTTGGCAGTGATAAAAAGGCAGAAATAAAGTTTGAGAAGGGCGATGTAAAAAAGCTTCTTTTGCGTTTCGCGAAGCTGGAAGTAATAAAGTAAAAAAACGATGAAAAATAAAGAACAACTACCCGTATCCAGAAAAAGGTTTAAGGGACTAGTCGTGTTGTTGCTTGGGTTGATTTCTACAGCCTGTTCCAGTTCTAATTCCCAGGAAATCATGGAAGAAAGAGAGCAAGAAATAATAGAAGGACCGTTATTAGATGTCTTTGCGGATGATTATTGGGACAAGGCCGAATTGGTCTGGGAAGATGAGTTCGAGGGAACCGAGCTAAACATGGAAAACTGGTTATTTGAAACAGGCGATCACGGATGGGGAAATAATGAACTTCAGGAATACGTGGAGAATGAAAATGTAGAAGTAAGTGATGGAACACTTAAAATAACAGCAAAAAAAAGAGAAGGTTTCGTAGGCGGAGCCCGATATACATCCACACGGCTAAACTCTGTAAAACAGTTTCAATTTGGACGTATGGAAATAAGAGCAAAGATGCCCGCAGATAAGGGAAATGGAATTTGGCCGGCTCTGTGGATGTTAGGTTATGATATTCAAAGTGTAGGATGGCCTGCCTGTGGAGAAATTGATATTATGGAGTATGTTAGTTTTGAACCAAATCAAACACATTTTTCGATTCATAGTACGGCTAATAATCATAAAAATGGCACGCAGATAACCTCAGGTCCTGTTGCCCTTGAAACTATAGAAGAGGAGTTTCATAATTATGGAATTTTATGGACAAGTCAATACATTAAATTCTATATAGATGACATAGACAATGTAACACTCTTTTTTAAGCGACCCGCTACCGCAAATTCCGATAGCTGGCCTTTTTCAAAACCATTTTATTTTCTTATGAATATAGCCGTTGGCGGAGATTGGGGAGGGTTGCAAGGTGTAGACGACACTATCTTCCCCGCGACCATGGAAGTAGATTATGTACGAGTATATCAGGTAAAATAAAGCACAAACGGATGAGTGAATTAGTAAAAATTTATGCCGAAAACCCTAATCCCAAAGCAATAGAAAGGGTAGTAGCAGTATTGCAAAAAGGAGGCCTCATTATTTACCCTACAGACACAGTTTATGGACTTGGTTGTGATATTACCAATACAAAGGCTATGGAAAAGATTGCCAGAATTAAAGGTGAAAAGATTGAAAAAGCAAATTGGTCCTTTATATGTGCTGATTTAAGTAATCTATCGGATTACGCGCGTCAAATAGATACTCCAAAATTTAAAATACTGAAACGAGCCCTACCCGGACCTTATACCTTTATTTTAAAAGGGAGCAACAAGCTGCCAAAAGTTTTTAAGAAAAAGAAAACCGTTGGTATACGGGTCCCAGACAATCCAATTACCAACACTATTGTTTCCGCATTGGGAAACCCTATTGTGTCTACCTCAATAAGAGATGACGATGCCCTATTGGAATATACTACAGACCCTGAATTGATCTATGAAAAATGGCGAAATAGAGTTGATCTGGTGATTGATGGCGGGTACGGTGGAAACCTAGCTTCTACTGTAGTTGATCTGTCTGGAGAAAACCCAGAAATAATCCGATTTGGTAAGGGAACAACAGATATAATATAAAAAAAGCCGCGGCTTAAACCGCGGCTTTATATTTATATGAGATAGAATTCTTAGTCGTTTATTGCAGGGTCTTTCATCCCTTCTTCTATCATGCTGTAAAACTGATCAATTTTTGGAAGCACAACGATTCTCGTTCTTCTATTTTTGGACTTATCGGTTTGCGATACTGGAATGTACTCTGACCTGCCCGCAGCAGTCATTCTCTTTGGATCTACACTATAGTCGTCTTGAAGAATTCTAACAACCGAAGTTGCGCGCTTCACACTTAGATCCCAATTGTCTAAAATAGCTCCGTTTTTTCTATATGGTACGTCATCGGTATGTCCTTCCACCATAAACTCAAAATCTGGCTTGTTGTTTACAACCTGAGCAACTTTACCCAAAACCTCTTTTGCTTTTGAAGTCACCGTATAGCTACCGCTTCTGAACAATAGTTTATCCGATATAGATACGAAGACAACACCTTTTTCAACACTAATCTCAATGTCTTCATCATCTAAATTACCCAATACACCTTTTAAACTCTGAACAAGCGCAAGGTTAACCGAATCTCTTCTTGTAATTGCATTTTGCAATTTGCGAATAGTTAAATCCTTTTCTTGCAGACTCTCTAAAGACTTTTCTAAATTCTCAGCGCCTTTGGTTGTCAGGGTAGTTAGGTTACCCATATTATTGATCAACTCTTGGTTATTAGCCTTTAAAAATGCGTTCTGATCTTTTAAAGTTTGAAGTTTTGCCTCTGCAGTAGCACTCTCTTCTAAACAGTTGTTTAACTTCACTGTTGCCGAATTCAGCAAGTCCTGAGTTTCTTTTTGTTTACTTTCTAATTCTGCATACTTCTTTTGAGAGACACAAGATGACAATAATACTGCCATCCCTAAAAAACCTAAAATAACTTTTTTCATAATTGATGTTTCTATAATTTAAAATCCGTGTTTATTAAATTTTGACCGACAATAGTCGTAAAATTAGAACAATTGTTGTCCTAAGATTTATCAAAATTAGTTAATCTTTTATTAAAATGTTAAAATACCTTATTTGATATACGAAATAAGATAGGATAATGGATGTCGTTATATAATAAGAGGAGACAAAATGTACCTTTTCCCGTTTTTTTAGCATTTTTCGTATCTGTCTGTAATAGCTCATATGTGCCCGTAATACGGCGATGGTATGCTCTGGTTTGCGCATAAATAAAAATCGCAAGGCAGCTATTCCGTCTAATATAAGACGTAAAAGAATGATCAGAAATGCCTTTCTTCTGGGTAGGTTTTTGGTAATGGAGAACAAGGAATTCCTAAAATTTAAATAGGTTTTCTTCGGATTCATATTACTCAAAGTAGAACCACCAAGGTGATATACTTCAGAATAGCCTACGTAATACACGCCATAACCTTTGTTATGTGCTCGCCAACACAAATCAACTTCTTCCTGATGTGCAAAATAGTCTTCATCAAATCCGCCAAGATCAAAAAAAACATCACTGGTAATAAACATGCATGCACCTGTAGCCCAGAATATTTCTCTAATGTCGTTGTATTGTCCCTTATCTTTTTCTACCGTTTGAAAAATCCTTCCCCGGCAAAATGGATATCCAAGTTGATCTAAAAAACCTCCTGCAGCACCAGCATATTCTAAATGATCTTTTTTAAGCAAATCCAATATTTTTGGCTGTATAATCTTTGCCTTTGGCAATTCGATAAACGCCTTTACTATTGGGTCAAGCCATCCACGTGTTACCTCAACATCTGAGTTCAATAGACAAAAGACATCCGCATTTACTTTTTTAAGGGCAAGGTTATACCCTCTTGCGAAACCGCCATTTTCTGTGTTTCTAATTATGGTTACTTCAGGGTGGTTCTTTTTAATATAATTTATGGAACCATCTGTGGAAGCATTATCTGCGACATATATGCTAGTATTGGGAGAATGGCGTATAACGGAAGGCAGATATCGCTCCAAGAGCGCTTCTCCATTCCAATTGAGTATTACGATAGCTATATTCAAAACGCTTGCAAATTAACGGCTAAAATCAGGGATTTCC
>CAZWPZ010000024.1:0-6696 GCA_964636005.1 uncultured Eudoraea sp. | reverse complement strand
GGATGCTTCCATTCCATTTTCCGTGTAATGCGAGCCTCCCATACCTCTGAATATCCCATTAGAATTGTAATGATTGCCAACCCCCTCTAGCATAACAAAGGACTTTTCAAATCCTTTTTGATGTGGATTAGCCTCTTTACTGTTACCCAAGTGCCATTTACCTACCATATAGGTGTGGTACCCATTTTGTGCCAAAAGAGAAGGAATAGTTACCACCCGATTGGTAAGCTCACCTTCATAACCAAAAACAGTAGATGCAACCGCCTGTCTTCCGACCCCTGCGATATGATTATCATTACCCGAGAGCAACATGGCCCTTGTAGGGGCGCACATAGGAGCAGTATAAAACCTGCTAAATCGAATTCCTTCCTGTGCTAATCTATCAATGTTAGGGGTATGAATATCACTTCCATAACAGCCCAAATCAGCGTAACCTAAATCATCGGCAACAATCAATAAGATATTTGGACTAGTGTCTTTGGTTAAAATCTTAGTACTCTGCGATCTTGAACAGCTTGCTAAAGCAATCAGAACATAAAAAAAAATGCATTTCCTCAAAAAGAGAAGAGCACATTCGTCGGTTTCAGTTGCTGATTTTATCGATTTAGTTCGACTCAAAATGAGCGGTTTAGAGTATTTCTTTTAAAATTACTACATTCCATGTTTAAAGAAAATAAAATGAAAGTATTATTTATTGGTGGCACGGGTAATATCAGTGCAGCTTCTAGCAAATTAGCTATTTCCAAAGGCATCGAGTTATACCATTTGAATAGAGGGCAAACAAAAAGGGCCCTGAGCGGTGTTAAAAGCATATTGGGAGATATTTACAAGCCAAATACCTTAAGTGAGTTAAAAAAGCATCAATGGGATGTTGTTGTGAATTGGATAGCTTTTGACGTTAATGACATTGAGAGAGATATTTCTTTGTTTAAGAACCGAACGAAACAGTATATTTTCATTAGTTCTGCTTCCTGCTATCAAACTCCGTTGAGTTATCCTGTAATAACCGAATCTACCCCTTTGTGTAATAATCTATGGGACTATTCGCACAATAAGATTTTGGCAGAAGAAAGATTACAGAAGGCCTATAGAGAAGAAGATTTTCCAACCACCATTGTAAGACCTTCCCTGACCTATGATACGGTTATTCCTATTGCTATTGGTGGTTTTAACAAATACAATACGGCTCAAAGAATACGCGATGGAAAAGAAATTATAATTCATGGTGATGGTACGTCCTTATGGACAGTTACGCATTCGGAAGATTTCGCCAAAGGTTTTGTGGGTCTTTTAGGTCTTACTCAGGCCATTGGTCATGCTTTCCATATTACGTCAGATGAGATATTGAGTTGGAACATGATCTATAAAATACTGGCAGATAGTTTAGGCCGTGAGGCTAAAGTAGTACATATTGCTTCTGATTTTATTTGTAAAGTAGCCCCAAGCTTTACAGGTACCCTGTTAGCAGATAAAGCAGAAAGTGTGCTATTTGATAACAAAAAAATAAAAACCTTTGTGCCAGAATTCAAAGCTACCATTCCATTTTCACGTGGTATCAAAAGGACCTTGCAATGGCTTGACGAAAATCCAGAAAATAAGATTATAGATCAGGAGACAGAAGATCTTATAGAAAGGGTATTGGAAGCATATCACTCTCTGTAAACCACAAGAGAGAATTTATTACAGAATAAGTATATTTAAATTTTTAACGGACCATTTTAAATTAAAACCATGAATAACTATTTCTTAGGATTTTGTCTGCTTTTTTTTGCATGTATTGTAAACGCTCAGAATCAGTTTTATGAATTGCGAGAGTATACTATGAAATTTGGAGATGCCAGTACGCTCCACAATTATCTGGAAACAGCCTTAATACCATCACTAAATAGTTACGGTGTAGAGGACATTGGAGTTTTTGAGGAGGTGGGAGATGCTCTTCCCAAAAAAATCTATTTGTTCATTCCTTATGAAAATACAGCGTCTTATTCCGAGATCAACAGTAAGTTAGAAAAAGATGAGGATTACTTAAAGAAATCGGAGACCTATTCCAATGCAGATCCGATAGGCTTTCCAGTAAAAAGAATTCAGACATCTCTTATGACTGCATTTGATGGTATACCCAAATTGATTAAACCAGCCGACGGCTCGCTACTTTTTGAATTAAGACTTTATGAGGCTTATAATGAAGATGCTTTAGCTCGGAAGGTAAAAATGTTCAATGAAAGTGAATTGGATATTTTTAAAGACGTTGGGCTTCATTCTGTTTTTTTTGGTAAAAACGTTGCTGGTTCTCAAATGCCTTGCCTAACCTATTTACTCGCATTTAAAAATATGGAAGAACGAGATGCCAATTGGCAAAAGTTCGGACCACACCCGGAATGGCAAAGAATTCGTAACCTGCCGGAATATGCCAATACTGTTTCTGATATTACTCGAATATTTTTGAAACCTCTGGCATACTCACAACTCTAAAAACCTAGTAATTCCTTACGCTTCGATAGCATCATTTATTCAAGTTCCCCTGTGGCAAGCCATTGCGCACATTCCTTTGAAAGGTTTTTTGAAGCGTAGGTTTCATATTTTTCAATATCGGCTTCGGAAAGTACATCGCGCCACCTGCCGTTGGTTCCTTTATTTATAAAAGTTTTAGCCCCACCTTCCCAAAAAGCACCACCAAGGGGAACACTCATCGCTGCATTCGCTTTCATATAGTCAAAGCTGCAATGTTCCAAGATACTGTCCCACTTGGTTTCGTCTATGGAGATATCAAGGAATTCAGCTATCTCTCGAATTGCCTTGGGCATATCCTTTTTTAAGTTGTTAAAATGGATTAGTTTAACGTTTGGAAGGTCTTTTATTTCCCACCAGCTGTTCACATTTTCCCAAATAGACCAGAATGGGTAACCATCCTTTTCTAGCCACTCGTGATAGTACTCCACAATCGATTCGTTGGGTTTTTCTAGTTTCGGACCCACCAAACCTGGGGTTTCGTTTAAGGCACCGTAAAACTTTTCATTAGCGGTACTATGATGATTGTACAGGCTCCATAGAACATCTCTTCCATCTCTACCTATGTAAAGGTATTTTGCTTTTGGAGAAAACCTCAGATAGGGTACTGGTAAATGCGTTTTTAAAAATCTTCTGTGTGTCTGTGACTCGATTGCAGGTAATTTAACTTCTTTTGGTGGAACCCTAAGATCAACCCAAGGAGACATTTCCCCTACATTCATACCTTCCTGCCCATTAAAAATCAATTGAGAAACAATCTGCTGTACCCAAGTGGTTCCAGATTTTGCGTAGGTTGCTATTATTATGTCGTCGTCCCTAAAATTTACCCCATCCCACATGGTGGAATCAAAATGATGGCTGTGTAACTCTCCTATTCGCTTAGGCCATGTAATTTGCGTCTCTTCCATAAAGTGTACATTTTAATTGATCAAAAAGTAAGGAAAATATACAGAAAGACGGGTTGCTTTGTACGTAGATAGGCTATTTCTGTCCGAATATAGTTATATAGTTTTCTAGGCTTTTAGTAGAACGCTTATTAACGAGTTATCGAGGTTCGAGAACAACAAAGGGAATAATCATTTCTTCTAAGGATACTCCCCCATGTTGATAGGTATTTCGATAATACCCGACGTAGTGGTTATAATTATTTGGGTAAGCAAAAAACAAGTCATTTTTGGCAAAAATAAAAGAGCTACTCATGGTAATACTAGGTAGTTTTATTTTTGCTGGATCCTTAGACTCCAAGACATCACTTTTGTTGTAAGACAAACTTCTACCGGTTTTGTATCTCAGGTTAAGACTGGTTTCTTTATCTCCAATAACTTTTGAGGGTTGTTTTACATTTATAGTGCCGTGGTCTGTCGTAATCAAAAGTTTAAACCCTAATTCCTGTGCCTGTTGTATTATTTCTAAAAGTGGTGAGTTTTTAAACCAGCTCAGGGTTAAGGACCTGTAGGCTTTGTCATTGGAGGCAAGCTCCTTTATTACCTCCATTTCCGTTTTAGAATGGGACAACATATCCACAAAGTTATATACCAGTACAACCAGATCGTTGTCCTTCTGAGAACGGAAATTTTGAGATAGCTGCTTTCCCTGTTTTAAACTACTAATTTTATGATATTCCCATTTAAGGTCCATACCCAACCGACCTAACTGAGCTCCTAGAAACTTATCCTCAAAAAGATTTTTACCTCCCTCATCGGTGTCATTTTTCCACCAATTTGGATGTTCCTTTTCCATGTCTTTTGGCATAAGTCCAGAGAAAATAGAATTTCTAGCATATTGGGTTGCAGTAGGCAATATGCTGTAATAAGGAACCTCTTTTGTTTTTTTATAATAGGGAGTCAGAACGTCTTCAAAAGCCAGCCATTGATCATATCGCAGATTGTCAATAACCAAACATAGCGTTTTATTGTCTTTTAATTCGGGCCTTATTAAGCTCTGAAACAACGTATGCGACATTACAGGTTTGTCCTCTTCAGTAAACCAAGAGGGATAATTCTTATCAATAAATTTTCCAAATTGATTATTGGCCTCAATTTTCTGGGATTCCAATATTTCGAACATTCCAGAGTCTTCAATTTCTTCTAATTGAAGCTCCCAATAGATTAATTTTTTATACAGGTCGGCCCACTCCTCATGCGAGTTCACCATGGATAGGTCCATAGCAATCTTTCTAAATTCTTGCTGATAATTTGCCGTAGTCTTCTCTGAAACTAGTCTGGAATGATCTAAATTCTTTTTGAGAGAAAGCAGAATTTGTTTGGGGTTTACCGGCTTTATTAAGTAATCCGCAATTTTAGAACCAATGGCCTCTTCCATCAAAAACTCTTCTTCACTTTTCGTAATCATGACTACTGGAAGAGAGGCGTTGAGAACTTTTAATTCATTGAGCGTTTCCAATCCAGAGATTCCTGGCATATTTTCATCTAAGAAGACAATATCAAAACTTTGGGAGGCAATTTCAACGAGAGCATCCTGACCACTATTACTGGTAACTACCTCATAATTCTTACTTTGGAGAAATAGTATGTGTGGCTTTAGCAGATCTATTTCGTCATCTACCCACAGGATTGTAAACTTGTTCATTTAGTCCTTATATTTACTCTTTAAACCTCTAGCTATTTTGGCAAAATCAAGCAAGCTTAAAATATTCAACGATCCAATTTACGGATTGATTAGAATTCCAGATCCTCTTATTTTCGAGCTAATTAACGACGCCTATTTTCAAAGATTGCGAAGAATATCGCAAATGGGCCTGTCGTATTTGGTGTTTCCCGGAGCGCATCATACCAGATTTCATCATGCACTGGGTAGTATGCATTTAATGACAAAAGCCATTCAACTACTTAGATATAAGGGAGTTGTAATTAATGAGGAAGAAGAGTTAGGGCTTTTGCTTGCCATTTTACTGCACGATGTTGGTCATGGACCTTTTTCTCATGCCATGGAAAATAGTTTGGTTGAAAATATGTCACACGAACATATATCCATCAATTTTATGGAAACCTTAAATAATAAGTTTAACGGAAGTTTAACTTTGGCAATAGAGATTTTTAAGGGTACCTATAGAAAAAAGTTCCTCAATGAATTAGTGAGTAGTCAATTGGATATGGATAGGCTCGACTATCTAAAGCGGGATAGCTTTTACACTGGGGTTGCAGAAGGAAATATTAATGCGGAAAGATTGATAACCATGCTAAATGTGGTAGACGGACATTTAGTAGTAGAGGAAAAAGGCCTGCATTCTGTAGAAAAATTTTTAATGGCAAGACGCTTTATGTACTGGCAAGTGTATTTACACAAAACAGGACTGGTAGCAGAACAATTGCTAATTAATACCTTAAAGCGTGCAAAAGATTTGGCCAAGAATGGAGCGAAACTACCTGGCAGTGATGCTCTGAACTTTTTCCTTACACAAGAAATAGACCAGTCCAATTTTGATGCAGATGTTTTACACAAATTCTCTTCTTTAGACGATGTAGATATTATGAGTGCCATAAAATCCTGGCAGAATAATGAAGACTATGTTTTATCTAATTTATCTGAGAGAATATTAAATAGAAAGCTTTTCCGCATAAAGCTTAAGGATAAAGCTATTACTAATAGTAAATTTGAAACCCATTTCAACCAGTTCAAACAAAAACAAGGCTTGAGTTCAGAAGAGACGAAGTATTTCGTTTTCAAAGGTGAAATTACAAACACCATATACAATCGAGAAAAGGAGCACATTAGAATTTTACATAAAAATGGCAAAGTTTCCGATATAGCAACGGCTTCCAATGATCTTAATATTTCTAGTTATTCCAATAAAAGTTCCAAGTATTATATGTGTTACCCAAGAGATTAGGCCTCTCTATTCGTTTTTGACAGAACCATTTTATCCCATGAATTTTTCCCAGAAAGTAGATTGAATAACCTTTGAATTTTATAATCCAAAGATGAATGAAACCGTTTGTTAAATTTTCTTACTTTTGCTACGATCCTAATTTAGGACCTAATTAATACTTGATTTTGGAATTTACCGCAAGTCAAATCGCAGGCATTTTAGAAGGTGAGGTAGAAGGCAACCCAGAAATAGCTGTACACAAATTAGCAAAGATTGAAGAAGGGGAAAAGGGGTCACTTACATTCCTCGCCAACCCTAAATATACCTCCTTCATCTATAGTACAAACGCTTCCATTACT
>CAZWPZ010000023.1:0-3391 GCA_964636005.1 uncultured Eudoraea sp. | reverse complement strand
GATTTTGATTTTCAGTGTGAATACAAACCGAGAAATCGTGGCCTATCGATCCTCAATGTCCTTTAAATTTAAGGCTTGAGGTGTCAGAAAAGTTACCACAGGGATAACTGGCTTGTGGCAGCCAAGCGTTCATAGCGACGTTGCTTTTTGATCCTTCGATGTCGGCTCTTCCTATCATTGCGAAGCAGAATTCGCAAAGCGTTGGATTGTTCACCCACTAACAGGGAACGTGAGCTGGGTTTAGACCGTCGTGAGACAGGTTAGTTTTACCCTACTGATGAGTGTTGTTGCAACAGTAATTCAGTGTAGTACGAGAGGAACTGCTGATTCAGATAATTGGTATTTGCTCTTGGTTGAAAAGCCAATGGGGCGAAGCTACCATCTGTAGGATTATAGCTGAACGCCTCTAAGTTAGAATCCATGCTGGAACGCGACAATTTATACCTCTTTTTTTATTAGACGATACGAATAGGACATTGTCCTGGTATGATACAGAGAGTTGCAAGACTCAATAGTAAAGAAATATGAAAAGAGATAAATCCTTTGCAGACGACTTAAATACGAACAGGGTATTGTAAGCAGTAGAGTAGCCTTGTTGCTACGATCTGCTGAGATTAAGCCTTTGTTCTATAGATTTGTTCTTCGGAACATCCTATTGAAAGATGAAGATACATTACTGTGTCATTAATAGTTTGAATTTAAACAGTGCAAGTACTTTGCCAGTACTTACTTGTATAGTAAGTGGTTGCGAGTAAAAATGTTAAGCAAAATAAAGACTTTAATGATAATTACAATCGGAATTTATTGCATTTTAGCCTATAAATGTGCAGTACATTAGTAAAAGTACATTGGGTATATGGTACTAGTTCCTACACTGCTTGGTACTAAGTGTACTAGTGCGACTGTACTACTATTAGTGTACTTAGTGCAATATGAGTTCTACTGTACTAACTGTACTAACTGTAATACTATACTGAATTGCTAAGGTAGTAGTAGTAGTAGTAGTAGTAGTAGGTGGTGGTGGTGGTACTAGTAGTAAGGAGGAAGTTTTTGGGACCAAAAGGGAGATAAAATAAAAGAGATAGTCGGGTTTATAGTACAGATTTAAATGTATTTAGACAGTCAATGGATATTGCATAGTGGGCGGTAGTAGTCTGGTACTTTAGTAGGCATAGTGTATAAGTCGGGTACCAAGTCAGAAAAATAATTTTTCAAAAAAGAGAATTTTATTGCATTTTAGGAGTTATTAGCGATGAAATAAAACGACGAAAAATATATGACAATAGCTGGTGAGAGAACGTATGGTCGGCTACCCAAAAAGTGAAAATCGAAAATGAATGTGCAAAGTCACTGCTTCGACAGCGACGACATTGGGACCCAAGCGTACGAACGGTCTGAAACTGTCTAAACAGATTAATAATCATGCAAATAATGCGATTACGTAATAAAAAGTTGGGGTCGTGAGTTTGGAAGTTGCCAGAAAAAACACCCTAAAGTTACATGCGGGAATGGTAAAATTGAGACATTAAGTTCGTTAGAAAAAAACCTATCCCCGCGAGGTGCCAATGTTTTCCACCCAAAGTTGTTTATATTTACTAAATAACAGGTGTGCAAAGTTATGGGAGTTGGGGATCAATATTAGCGAATATATTTTTCGAGTTTGGAGGAGTGTGGTGGAAATGAGGTGGACGATGAAAAACAAAATCTTGGATATTGCCCCAATGATCGTGATTCTTTAATAGAATGTTTATTATTATATTTAAACAAGATTGGTGAAATAAAAAAGGGATGGTGCGAGTGCAGAAATCGAGGAAAATGGAGTTTTTTCCGGGGACTCTAAAAATCAAAACGCCAATTTTAGGATTTCAAGTTTGAAACTTTACCATAATGTGTGTTATAAACTATAACTAGTATATATGTGTTCAAAATAGTATGGTGCTAGGAAGCAAGTGTGACATAAATGCAAAAAACCTTAACTCTAACCTTAAAAGCACACTTTAGCCAACAAGTAGCAGCCGCCCCCTATCATATTATTACATCATTATGTGTATTAAAGTGTATTAATTGTATATATAAAGTTTCAAAGACGTGGGGCTAAAACTGAGTGTGCTCCATAACACCTAGGAGACATGCTAAAATGCCTATGCAGGGGTCAAATTACAAGCCGACTAGGTGATTTCCGCATGTTGTCAGGGAGTTGGGAAACATGAAAAATTAAACCGTCTAAAAAGTACCACAAACAATTGTCCAGTATATGGAAAAGTGATTTGAGGTGTTTTTAGGGGATTTTATTTTTTGAGATCTTGGAACATGCGAGGAGTGTGGTAGCAAGGTAAACTTTAGCCTAGAGTTGTACCTAACAAGGTAAAACTTAAGCCTAGACCAGGTGAATCCAGGTCTAAGCACTTGAGCGTGAAAATTTAGAGTCCAAAAATCTTACAGAATTGGGCCTTTTTTCGACGATTTTTACCCATGTTTTAGACCCTCTCCGTAGAAAATCCTATAGAAAGCGGAGACATCGGACCCACTATTGAATTTACTATGTAACCGGACAAAAAGTCACATTTACACTTATGAGGGGACATGTATTGCTGAGAATCAAAAAATCATCATACTCAAAAAAGTGTACGCATTAAACGGTATGATTTTTATAATGGTTTAAAAGGCTATAGTATGTTAGCAACGTGACCTAGATTTGTAATCAAAGGTAGTGTTCGCAAGCATGCTGGCCGGCAGTCAACATGGTGCGTGGGTTATTGCAACCTATGTACAGTCAGTTAGTTAGTGCGTATTAATACATTTTATGTAAAAATAAGCTGCAACGCAAAGGAGAAACAGTCTTTTACAGGACCGTGCCTTCAATGTCGAGTGACTTTTACCTAAAGTGTACGTGTATGCTTTGGGTGTCGCGCTTCGAGGATATCGAGAGAAGGGCAATGGACAACCATTTGTTTACGCAAATGTGGGAAAAATATCACGAAAAAACCATTTTTCGGCCTTTGGGCACTTGCGGAGTCACCCGATTCCGCATTAATGATAGTTACCTGGTTGATCCTGCCAGTAGTCATATGCTTGTCTCAAAGATTTAGCCATGCATGTCTAAGTATAAACTAATCTATACGGTGAAACTGCGAATGGCTCATTAAATCAGTTATAGTTTATTTGATAATTTCTTACTACATGGATACCCGTGGTAATTCTAGAGCTAATACATGCATAAAAACCCGACTTTTCGGAAGGGTTGTATTTATTAGATTAAACCAATGCCTTCGGGCTTTAGGTGATTCATAATAACTTTTCGAATCGTATGGCCTTGCGCCGACGATGTATCATTCAAATTTCTGCCCTATCAACTTTCGATGGTAGGATAGAGGCCTACCATGGTTTTAAC
>CAZWPZ010000022.1:0-7529 GCA_964636005.1 uncultured Eudoraea sp. | reverse complement strand
TGTATCTGGTAAGAGAAGTCCGGATACTCCCGTTTATGTCCTTACCAGTGCTAGTACATTTTCAGCTGCTGAAGAATTTAGTTATAACCTGAAAAATCTGGAAAGAGCAACCCTGATAGGGGAGACAACCGGTGGTGGCGCACACCCTGGAGGCCCTGTGATTGCTACAAATCGTTTTATGATTTGGATACCCAACGGAAGAGCAATAAATCCAATAACAAATACGAATTGGGAAGGCAAAGGAGTATCCCCACACATAGAGGTTCCCTCAAAAGATGCTTTAAACATGGCTTATACCATGGCATTAGAAGAATTAATTGAAAAGAATGAAAATAAAGATATGCTGCCCTTCTATGAATGGACTTTAACAGAACTAAAGGCTAAGGCTAATCCAACTTCCGTACCCGGTAAAATCATGAAAACGTATGTCGGCACTTATGGTCCCAGATCTATACATATGGAAAACAATAGCCTATATTATCAGCGTGAGGGAGGAACCGTCTACAAATTAACCCCAATCACCGAGAACGAGTTTTTGTTAGAAGGCTTCCATAGTTTTAGGGTTCGCTTTCTATCCGAAGGAGATAAAGTGGTAGCCATTCAAGGTATTTACCAAAATGGACGGCGAGATAAGAATAGGAAAGACTAAGTCGCAGAATAAAAAAAAGGTGGTCACAGACCACCTTTTCGTTACATGCTTAGAATTATTAATCCAAATCAAAACGATCTAAATTCAGCACTTTGGTCCAAACCCCAACAACATCTTTAATAAATTTATCTTGTGAATCTGCACTTCCGTAGACCTCGGCCAGAGCTCTTAGTTCAGAGTTGGAACCAAAAATTAAATCTACTCTAGTTCCAGTCCATTTAAGTTCTCCTGTTTTTCTGTCGCGTCCTTCAAAAACTGAGTCGTCATCCGTGGCCGACTTCCAGCTTATTCCCATATCGAGTAAGTTTACAAAAAAGTCGTTCGAAAGGGTTTCAGGATTATCGGTGAATACACCGTGCTGCGATTTACCGACATTCGCGTTGAGAACTCTTAACCCTCCAAGAAGAACCGTCATCTCTGGTGCCGTAAGCGTTAACAATTGTGCTCTGTCTACTAACATTTCCTCAGCAGAAACACTAAACTCAGTCTGTAAATAATTTCTAAATCCATCTGCTCTCGGTTCTAAAGCGGCAAATGAATCTATCTCTGTTTGTTCTTCAAGGGCATCTCCTCTTCCCGGTGTAAATGGTACTGTTATGTCGTACCCCGCTTTTTCCGCTGCTTCTTCAATCCCTGCAGATCCTGCAAGAACAATTAGATCGGCCATAGAAATAACCTTATTCCCATTCTGCGAGGCATTAAACTCCTTCTGGATCGCCTCTAAGACGTTTAAAACTTTAGAAAGTTGTTCCGGGCTATTTACTTCCCAATCTTTCTGAGGGGCAAACCGAATTCTTCCTCCATTTGCTCCTCCTCTTTTGTCGGAACCTCTATAGGTAGAAGCAGAAGCCCAAGCCGTACCTACTAATTCTGAAACTCCTAATCCAGAAGCCAGAATTCTCTTTTTCAAAGAGGAAATATCTTCTTCATTTACTAGTTCATGAGCCACTTTTGGAATAGGGTCTTGCCATATAAGTTCCTCTTGAGGAACTTCCTCTCCAAGATAACGAGTAATCGGCCCCATATCTCTATGTGTTAATTTATACCATGCTCTAGAAAACGCATCCGCAAATTCTTCTGGATTTTCATAATAATGCTTGGATATCTTCGCATAGGCAGGATCTTCTTTTAGGGCCAAATCGGTTGTAAGCATAAATGGCGCATGGCTCTTGGACGGGTCATGTGCATCTGGAACAGTTCCTGCTCCGGCTCCATCTTTAGGGGTCCACTGGAACGCTCCAGCCGGACTTTTACTTAATTCCCAATCAAATCCGAAAAGATTCTCGAAAAAGTTATTGCTCCATTTTGTAGGAGTAGTAGTCCACGCTCCTTCTAAACCACTTGTAATTGTATCTCCTGCATTACCTGATCCAAAAGAATTTTTCCAACCAAGGCCTTGCTCTTCAATAGAGGCCCCCGCTGGTTCTGCAGCGACATACTTACTTGGATCTGCTGCACCATGGGTCTTACCAAAGGTATGACCTCCTGCTATTAAAGCAACCGTTTCCTCATCGTTCATAGCCATTCGGCCAAAAGTTTCCCTGATATCTCTGGCAGCTGCCAAAGGATCTGGTTTACCATTAGGTCCTTCAGGATTGACATAGATAAGTCCCATTTGGACTGCTCCCAGAGGATTCTCTAATTCTCTATCCCCTGTATAGCGCTTATCTCCTAGCCATTCCGATTCTGGACCCCAATAAATATCTTCTTCAGGTTGCCATATATCTTCTCTTCCCCCACCGAAACCAAAAGTCTGTAAACCCATGGATTCTAATGCAACATTTCCTGCTAAGATCATTAAATCTGCCCAGGAGAGTTTTCTTCCGTACTTCTTTTTTACTGGCCATAATAACATACGAGCCTTATCCAGATTGGCATTGTCTGGCCAACTATTTAGAGGGGCAAAACGCTGTGTCCCAGAAGCTCCTCCTCCTCTTCCATCCGAAATACGATAGGTCCCGGCACTGTGCCATGCCATACGAATAATAAAGGGTCCGTAATGGCCATAATCTGCAGGCCACCAATCCTGGGAAGTAGTTAATACTTCCTCTAAGTCTTGTTTTACTTCTTTGAGGTCTAGAGACTTAAACTCTTCGGCGTAATTAAAATCCTCATCCATAGGATCTACCAAGGACGAATTCTGACGTAGAATATTTAATTTTAACTGATTGGGCCACCAGTCTCTATTGCTAGGACCTCCCCCAGCTGTTTGCTTTAATTCACCTCCCATGAATGGGCATTTGCTCATGTCGTTTACATTGTAACTAGAGGCGTCTTTTGCGTTGTTTTTACTGTTGTCCATATTTAGATTGTTTAATTTTACTTTTCTCTCAAATGTACCCATTTGTCTTCTATTTTCTATAGGTAAACTATCTTTTTATACAACTGTACTATTGGAAATATCTATATCAATTTTTAACAGCATCAACTTCTAAATCAAGAGATTTTATCGTATTGGAAATAAGCCTTTACCTTTCCAAATCAATTGAAGTATATTTACTATCCAAAGGAAATACTTGCACGTACTTTTTCTTTGATAAATCCAATCACCAATGAAAAAATTTACCTATTTAATTCTACTCTTTTTACAGCCCTTCTGCAATCCTAGTATAGGGCAAGATCTGCCAAAAGAATTCCCGAATATTATCTATATCCTCGCGGATGACATGGGCTATGGTGACGTTTCCATCCTTAATAAGGATAGTAAGATTAAAACGCCTAACTTAGACCAACTGGCTCAGGAAGGTATCCAATTTACGGACGCACATACAACCTCTTCTGTTTGTACGCCAACCAGATATGGGATTTTAACAGGACGATACAGTTGGAGAAGTAGATTAAAAAGTGGTGTATTGACAGGAAAATCAAATGCACTGATCCCTCCCAATCGAACGACAGTTGCTTCCATGCTCAAGAAAAAGGGCTATCAAACTGCATTTATAGGAAAGTGGCACCTAGGTTGGAACTGGTCTTATAAGAATTTGTATAAAGCACCGGGTGATGGTTGGAATAAGGAAGACTTCGCTGATATGGATTTTTCAAAGCCTGTAGAGAAAGGTCCAAACACCTTAGGTTTCGATTACACCTACGGTCATTCTGGTTCTTTAGATATGGCCCCTTATGTATACGTAGAAAATGGGATGCCAACTTCTATCCCTGAAAAAACCACAGTGGATACAGGAAAATACTCGTGGTGGAGAGAGGGACCAACTGGTACAGACTTTATACACGAAGAGGTTACTCCCAATTTTTTCAAAAGGGCGAATAATTATATTCAGGAGAAAGCGAAAAACACCAAACCCTTCTTCCTCTATCTTGCCCTACCCTCCCCCCATACTCCGATACTCCCCACAAAGGAATGGCAAGGCAAGAGTGGATTATTACCTTATGCTGACTTTGTTTTGATGATAGACCACGCCATTGGAAATTTGTTAAAGACTATAAAATCTGCCGGAATTGAAGAAAATACTGTGGTAATATTTACATCAGATAATGGGTGTTCTCCCGCTGCTGGAATTGAAGAACTAGAGAAAGCAGGACATTATCCAAGCTATAAATATCGGGGTCATAAGGCGGATATTTATGAAGGGGGTCACAGAGTTCCGTTTTTCGTAAAATGGCCTTCTGTAATTAAAGCGGGAGCCGAAAGTGAAGCATTAGTAAGTACCACAGACTTAATGGCCACACTTGCTGAAATCGTTTCCTATGAACTATCCAACGAAGAAGGAGAAGACAGTATTTCCATGCTGCCATTGTTTTCAAAAAATACCAAGGACCAACATGCGAGAACTACTCTAATAAGTCACTCGGTATATGGGAACTTCGCTATTCGGCAAGGAGATTGGAAATTAATTTTGTGTCCAGGTTCTGGTGGTTGGAGTTATCCTAATCCAAAAAAAGACACCATAGCTATAAAGTCCTTACCGCCATTTCAATTGTACAACTTAAAGGAAGATCCAAAAGAAAGCAAAAATCTATACGCTACAAACAAATCGAAGGTTGAAGAACTGAAAAACACTTTAACAAAACAAATTCAGGAGGGCAGAAGCACAAAAGGAATACCTCAGCAAAATGATGCCATTGACTTTGAATGGAAACAGATAGACTTTATGCGATTTTAATTGTAGTACGCCTGGTCTGCAAGCGATATAATCATTTAACATAATAGCAATGGTCAGTAAAAAATCCTTTCTCAAAAAGAATTCGAACAATAGAATTCGTATGCAAAAAAGAATACTATTAATTCTCATTGCCATTATTTCCGCAATAGTCTTATACGATTCAATTGTGCATAAAACACCTTTATACTACATAGGGTTTTATTTCATTGGCAAGTATGTTGGGAGGGTGTATCGTCATTTTTATACTATCAAATATGAAAAAGAGGAACGCATATTCTCTATATCAAGTAATCGATGGAACATTATATTCACCGTACTTTTGATTGCTGTAAAAGTTGTCCTTGCCAAAAAAATGCTCCATTCCTTAGATGTTATTTGGATAACCGATGCAATTTATTTGTTTTCCATTGGCGTGTATTATTCGAAATGGCAAAGCATAATAAAACAGTTTGATGATTTAATATACAATCGTATCGCGACAATCTACGATGACAACTAAATCCAATACGGATAAAACTACCTTCTCTATCCTTAAATAAGTCTGCCCGACAATTGGTTTTATTTGTGAATTGGCGTAGATCCAATTATTTATCTGTAACTTAAACAGAAAATGCCGTCATATACCTTAAATATCAACAATACCTCTTTTGATGTAGAGGTAAATAAAGGAACCTCTCTGCTTTGGGTTCTTCGAGAGTATCTGGGGCTAACTGGAACCAAATACGGTTGTGGTATGGCACAATGTGGCTCTTGCACCATACATATAGACCAAAAGCCCATAAGGGCATGTATTTTAAAAGTGGAGGACTATGCCAAGGGACAAAAGATAACCACTATAGAAGGATTGTCCGAAAATGGAGAGCATCCCATTCAAAAGGCATGGATCAAAACTCAGGCTCCGCAGTGTGGATATTGCCAATCTGGTCAAATCATGCAGGCCGTTGCTTTATTAGACAAGAATCCACAGCCCACGAGAAACGAAATAAAGTCTTATATGAATGGCGTTCTCTGCAGATGTGGCACCTATATGCGAATTGTCGAGGCTATTGAGCTTGCTTCCAAGGAACTCAGCACAACAAATAGTGAGATATGAGGCCACATCATAACCTAAATAAAGGAAGAAGAGCATTTTTAAAATCCACAAGTGGTGTGGCCTTATTTGTTGGTATATCTGGTATACTGCCTTCTATTATTTCCTGTAGGGATTCTAAAAAAATAGAAAAAACACTGAAAAACCATAAACTTACCGCCTGGGTTAAAATAACACAAGACGGTACTATCACCATTTATAATCCGGCAGCAGAAATGGGACAGGGTTCTATGACTTCTCTTCCCTTAATATTTGCCGAAGAAATGGATGCAGATTGGTCCAAAGTCAAAGCAGAATTTTCACCACAGGAAGTAGATATTTATGGCTCGGAAGGATGGAAACCGGGAACTAAGCTCATGTTTACCGTCGGCAGTAGAAGCACAAAAAGTAATTTCCCCTTAATGCGCAAATCTGGGGCACAAGCACGCTATATCCTAATGTTTTCAGCTGCAAAATATTGGAATGTCCCTATGAATGAACTAAGCACACACCAAAGTGAAGTTATTCATGCAAAAAGCAATAAAAAAATAGACTATGGTGCATTAATACCCTATCTAGTGATTCCTGAAAACCTCCCTGAAATAGGGGAAATTGAATTAAAAAATCCCGAAGACTTCAGACTTATTGGCAAGTATATCCCACGAATAGAAATACCTGCCAAAGTTACTGGATCTGCAAAATTTGCAATAGATCTCCACTTTCCAGACATGGTGTATGGTGTTTTAGAAAGAGGTAACCTTCATGGAGCAAAACCTACATTGGAAAACGAAAAGGAAATTTTATCTATGGACGGGATCCTTGGTGTTGTGCCATTCGATTATGCAATTGGTGTTATAGCCAATAGTTTAGAAAATGCCTTGCTGGCAAAAAGCAAACTAAAAATAAAATGGAGTACATCACCAGCCTCTAATTTTAACTCACAAGAGATTTACGAAAAGTATGAGGAAATAGCAAAGGACACTAAAGCAGGGAAAATAATCAGTAAAAAAGGCGATGGCAAGCTACGTAAAAGTGCTGCCACAAAATCCATTATCGCTGATTATAAAAATGACTACGTTTACCATGCGCAACTTGAACCACTCAATATTGTAGTACAAATACTCCCTAAAGAGCAAAAGGCAGAAGTTTGGGTTGGCAGCCAACAAGGAGTTGATGCTAAGCTAGGCATACCAGACCTGCTTGGCTATCCTCCTGAAAACGTGACCATACATTTGCAATATTTAGGTGGTGGTTTTGGCCGGAGAAGTATGAACGACTTCGTACATGAAGGTACTATTCTGGCAAAAGAAGTCGCTCCTACCCCTTTAAAGTTAGTTTGGACAAGAGAAGATGATATCGGATATGGCGCATTTCGGCCACTATCGCTACAAAGACTAGAGGCACAGCTAAGTAACAAGGGTGATATCTTAAGCCTTTATCATTGTGTCATAGGAGACGGAGGAAATTTGGTTGCCAGCGGCACCAGAAACGATCACTATGATATCCCAAATCAAGAGGTAGAGTGGCGCGAGACAAATCATGGAATCCGTTTAAAACACTGGCGTGCTGTTGGTCATGGTCCAAACAAATTTGCCATAGAGTGTATGTTAGATGAAATTGCGTTCACTCAAAAAGTAGATCCCGTTACCCTTAGAAAAAGATTAATGCACAATTCCCCCAGAGCTTTAGC
>CAZWPZ010000021.1:0-4879 GCA_964636005.1 uncultured Eudoraea sp. | reverse complement strand
CGAAACATCTACGATTAAAAAACTTCTAGACAACGTTCTAATGAGATAACAACAACTCTACTTGACCTTTAGTACGCTTTACCAATGACCTTAGTCTTTCTTAAAATATTGACCTTTTCTTAACTGCATGAAAAATAATGTATATGTCCTGGCTGTTATTGCCTCCTTAGGAGGATTCCTATTCGGATTTGATACCGCTGTAATTTCTGGAACGATAGGATTCGTAAAAACCCAATACAGTCTTTCTACCGTTTTAGAAGGTTGGTATGTTAGTTCTGCCTTGGTAGGCACTATAATTGGCGTTTCTATGGCCGGCTTACTAAGCGATCGATTTGGTCGTAAAAATATGTTAGTTGTTGCCGCCCTATTCTTTGCTCTCTCTGCCCTGGGATGTATGTTGTCTGAAACATTCACCACCCTTGTATTATATCGAATGCTAGGTGGAATAGGTGTTGGAATGGCTTCTATGCTATCCCCTCTGTATATTTCCGAGATTGCCCCAGCTAAAAAACGCGGACAGCTAGTTGCCCTGTATCAATTGGCGATTACCATAGGTATTTTAGTGGCGTATTTTATGAATGCCTATCTCTTAAATCTCAGTACTTCCGATTTTCTGGCTCAAAGTTCTGGATACGCAGGTAAAATCATGAAGCAAGAAGTTTGGCGTGCAATGCTGGGAAGCGAGACCATTCCAGCTATAGTATTTCTACTGACTCTTTTGACGGTACCAAGAAGTCCGCGGTGGTTAACCATGACGGGAAAAAGAGACGAAGCAAAATTAGTATTAAGTCGTTTTGTAGGTGAAATTGAAGCAGAAAAGGAAATTACCGATGCGGAATACAACCTTAAACAAGAATCCGGTGGTATAAAAATGGCCTTAAAAGGTCCATTTAAATTAGCGATGTTTATCGGCATCTCTTTAGCCTTACTAGGTCAGGTCTGTGGCATCAATGCGATAATTTATTACGGACCTACCATATTAGAGGAAGGAGGTTTACAACTAGGTGAAGCTCTGGGTGGCCAAGTGGTTATTGGAATAGTAAATGTGTTGTTTACCTTGCTGGCACTCTGGAAAATAGACCAGGCAGGTCGTAAACCACTATTAATTTATGGAGCCATGGGAATCGTTATCTCCTTAATAGTGATCGGTATACTATTTTTCCTCCAGACTACGAATACCTATCTCCTGATGGCATTTATTCTCTTGTACATAGGGTGTTATGCTTTTTCATTCGGACCAGTTGTTTGGGTACTTCTTTCCGAAATATTTCCCCTTAAAATACGAGGAACCGCCATGTCGGTTGCAACAATGGCTGTGTGGGTCGGCACCACTTTTATCGGGCAAATGACCCCATGGTTATTAGAAAATCTTATGCCATATGGAACGTTTTGGTTTTTTGCTCTTTGTACCCTGCCAACCTTCTATATAGCGCTTAAAGTGTTGCCAGAAACAAGAGAAAAGACTTTAGAGCAAATAGAGCAATTTTGGCTATCTAAGACCAAAACCTAGTTTACTTACCATCCAAACTTGTACTCTATGCGCTCTTTATAAACCTCGCCTGGTCTGAGAAAAATACTGGGAAACGATTGGTCATTTGGAGCATTGGGAAAGCCATGGCATTCAAAACACAAGCCTTCAAAGGCCTTATACGGTTTCCCATGATGTCCGATTGCCTTAGTGTGGACATATTTGGAATTGTAAAATTGTAAAAAGTCTTGGGATGTATAGACTTCTAACTTTCGTCCAGAAATAGGATCAAATGCCTTTGCAACCCACTGGTCCTTTACCTCGATTTTTAATTGGTAAAGGGAACCATAGTGTTTTTTGGGGCCTATATAATCCTTCATTCTAACCTCCGATCTAAAGTCATTAACCCCTTTTTTCACCTTCTCCCGTTTTCCTGTAAATGCAAATTCTTCATTTACGGGGGCATACCAATCTGCTGCTATTTGTACCAAGTGCTCCCCAATAGTTCCATTTCCATTTAGGTTGAAATACGAATGGTTGGTTAGGGAAAGTGGTGTAGTCTTGTCTGTTTTTGCCTGAAACTCGATAATAAAAGAATTGGCATTGGTTAGATAGTAGGTTGCCGTAATCTCAACATTCCCGGGATATCCTTCTTCGCCCTCTGGGCTGAAATAAGTAAGCTCAAGTGCTTCCCCTTTATTATATTCCAGGTAGCGCACGTCCCATAGTTTCTTATCCATTGCACAGCGTCCTCCATGGAGGTGATTGCTCCCTTCATTTGGAGTAACCTTATAGGTAGAATTGTCTACAGAGAAGCTTGCTGAAGACAGTCGACCTGCGATTCTACCAACAATCGCTCCTGCACGTATATCCTCTTTTATATAATCCAAGGGGTTGGAAAACCCCAAAACAACATTGTCTAACTTCCCTTCCTGATCGGGTACATATAATTCCTTAAGTATTCCGCCAAAATTAGAGACTACTGCGCTTAGACCGTTTGAATTTTTCAATTCGTAAAGAAACGCAGTATCACCATCCGTTGTTTTCCCAAAAACCGATTTTTTCATTTAAGAATACTTTTACTCAATACTATAAAAAGCCCCGAGCACATACAAGCATACAGGAATATTTTCCTCCATAAAATATTCTAAAGGTTACCAGGCTATGCCGAAAACTCCCATCGCATAGGTGATTGCAACACTAGACTATTCAGAACAAAACGATAGATCTAATCCCAGCAATTGAAAGGTAAACCGGCGTATCGAATTTAGTTTAAACATGTCCACCGTGGTTCAAGATTTTCGTAAGGTATAAAAGACTTGTATGTACAAGTTAGTTTGATTACTTTTAAAACTAAGAAAATTTGCAAATCCCATTACTTGATCATCTACCACTATTTTATTAGTAAAAAGAAAAAGTCTGTACTAATTTCCCAAGACATGAGAATAACCCCTTCTTTTAAGTGTATTTATGCCCTGTTTGTTTCCTTGATATATCTCGTCTTAAGCAGTTGCTCGGACAGTAGAAAAGACGATTATTATTCTCCAGAACTCGACTTCCAAACGACAATGAGTAATGGATTCAAGGTCCCACAAGACTGGGAGGTTATCTTATGGGCCCAATCTCCAGACCTGTATAATCCGACTAATATGGATATCGATTCGAGAGGAAGAGTTTGGGTAACAGAAGCCGTAAATTACCGTGACTTCAACAACGACCCTAATAACCATCTCCATTTCGAAAAAGGAGATCGGGTTGTTATTCTGGAGGACACTAACGGTGATGGTATTAGCGATTCTTCCAAAGTCTTTGTACAGGATGAGGATCTGGTAGCTCCATTGGGAATTGCGGTAATTGGCAACAAGGTATATGTCTCTTGCGCTCCTACTCTTTATGTGTATACAGACGAAGATGGAGATGATATCCCCGACAAAAAGGAGTCTTTTTTAACAGGATTTGGTGGTTATGACCATGACCACAGCCTGCACGCTGTAATAGCAGGTCCGGATGGGAAACTGTATTTTAATACTGGAAACGCAGGCCCACATAGGGTTACCGACAAATCTGGTTGGCAACTGCGATCCGGGAGTGTTTATACAGGAGGCACACCTTACAATAAAGAAAATACCCCAGCTCAAAAAAGTGATGATGGACGTATTTGGGTAGGAGGACTAGCACTGCGAATAAATGATAATGGTACCGGTCTTGAAGTATTAAGTCACAATTTTCGCAACTCATATGAAGTGGCGCTAGATTCTTATGGCAATATGTGGCAAAATGATAACGACGACCAGGTAGAAACATGTAGGGTGACATGGGTCATGGAAGGTGGGAATGCGGGATATTTCAACGAAGACGGGAGACGAACTTGGCAGGCAGATCAAAAACCTGATCAGAATATGTTCTCCGCCCATTGGCATCAGGAAGATCCCGGGGTAATGCCCGCAGGAGATAATACAGGAGCCGGATCACCCACCGGTGTCGTAGTATACGAAGGAGACAGTTTTGGACCAGAATACCAGGGAATGCTATTGAGTGCTGACGCTGGCAGGAATGTTATTTTCGCATACCAACCGTCAAACGAAGGAGCCGGTTTCGCCTTCAATAGAAAAGACCTTGTCAGCTCTACCACTGAAAATACAGAAGGCTACGTATGGAACGACATAGATGATGATAAGCGAAAATGGTTCCGACCAAGTGATGTTGCTATAGGTACGGACGGCGCAATCTACATATCCGATTGGTATGATCCTGTAGTAGGTGGGCACCAAATGATGGACAGCATAGGATATGGTAGAATTTATCGTATCCATCCAAAAGGGAAGCAACTAAAAGTTCCAAAAATTGATCTCAGCAATACAGACGGACAAATAAGAGCTCTTTTAAACCCAGCTATAAATGTACGCAAACTTGGTTTTGAAAAGCTCCGTCAGCAGGGAACCGCAGTGGTAGAAGATGTAAAAGGAATTCTGGCTTCTGGGAACAGCTATCATCAAGCTAGGGCAATTTGGTTATTGTCGGCTTTAGGTAAGGACGGCCTAAAAGTAGTGGAGAATATTCTGAAAAAGGAATCCGATCCAAGACTGCGAATAGTAGCATACCGGGCATTAAAAAACGATAGTACCTCCCTACTTAAATATGCTAGAATTGCGGTAAATGACCCATCTGCAGCTGTACGTCGTGAAGTGGCAATTTCTCTTAGAGATATTTCCTGGGAAAAAAGTGGTCCTCTTATTGAAAAGTTATTTTACCAGTTTGATGGTACAGATCCCTATTACCTCAACGCCTTGGGTATTGCAATAGATGGCAAAGAAGAAGAGGCGTTTAATAGTCTGGTAAAACGGGAACCTGACGATCCTGAGAATTGGTCGCTCTCCTTCGCAGAACTTGTTTGGAGAATACATCCAAAAA
>CAZWPZ010000020.1:0-1868 GCA_964636005.1 uncultured Eudoraea sp. | reverse complement strand
GCGCGTCGTACTTCTTTAAAGTCTATAAGGCCTTTTCCTAATAGATTACCATTTTCTTTTGCATGGAATTCGCAGATGTTTTCAGATCCTAAAGAGCGTATTTCCTCATATATATTGTAACCCATCTTGTTAGAATTGGCTACATCATAGTAGACTTTTACATTGGGAGAGTCCACAGCGTTGAGGATGTACATATGTTCTTCTGCATTGAGCCAGGTCTCTAATCCCAGGATTATCCCTTGGTCTTCCGCTTTTTTTGCTACCTTTTTTAGACGTTTTATGGTTTCTTCGGTTCCAGCTTGGTCGTTTTTTATATCCCCATGATTAAAAAAGGCGAGGAGAACTACTTTAACATCCATTGCCTGAGCTATATCAATACTGTCAAAAACCCATTGTTCTGCTCTGGGATCTGATTTGTATGGGACATTGTTTAGCTCTCCAATAGCAATACCGCTTATTGCAATATCGTATTTCTGGCACGCATCCTTATAGCGTTGTTGAATCTCGGACCTTCGTAAATGCATATTGTTTTCAACGCTCCCCATACTTATTTGTACACCATCCAGACCTATTTCTGCAGCGGTTTTTATGGCCGAAACCTTTGCCATTTCATGGATGGACCAATCACATGCGCCAATTTTAAAACTGTTTTCAAAACTAGGGCCTGCAAACAGATTCTGCGTATTGAGGCAGGAAAGGCCAACCAGACCAATGGAAGCCTTTAGTAATTGACGCCTACTTATTTTATTGTTCATAAGAGAATTTTTTGATACGAACTTAAGGCAGTTATATACTTGGGTTTTTTAAAGTTAGTAAATAAGCCGATAGGTCTGCCAAATCTTGAGGCGTTAAGTTGAGCTGAGCAGCACTGGGCATTATCCCTACTTCTAAGTTTTTTATTTTTTCTATTTTGTCCTGGGGAATGACCACCTGTGCACCAAATGCGTCTTTTAGTACGGTGGTTTTTCCTTGTGAAAGCAAGAAACCATTAAAAACCTGTCCCTCTTTTGTTTTAATCATTACGGGTTCATAGCCAAAAACAATAGAAGAATTAGGGTAGATAATCGCATTTAGCATGGCAGGTCCATCAAACTTATCTCCTATAGAACTGAGGTCTACACCAATATCATTTCCACCTCGATTGTCTTTATGGCAGACAGCACACTTGGCTGTGAAGAGGTTCATTCCCTTTGTGGTATCAGAAGACAAATTAGATATGTTAGCTACGGAAAAACTTTGATTATTGGATTCATTAAAATAAGCCAGACCCAATGTGCGGATTTCTTGGAACGGACTATCAAAAACCGATCCCGAAATTCTCTTTTTAAGTCCTTCGGGCAGCAGGTTTTCAGAAGCCAAATAGAGCAATAGGCGTCCTCCTATTAATGTGTTTACCATACGCTTCGCGGCCTCCGTTCGATCGGTCAGCGACGCTTGCGAATTTAAGACCTGTGCCTGAAGAGATTCTATTTCTTCTGGGATAGCAGAGGTATTTCCTGATTCTTCTTCCCAATCGTACAACTCAAACCAGTCATTCGTCTTTCGATAGTCCAGCCACCAACTTGCTAACTCTTGTACATAATCGTTTTCAGCAGTATTTTTAATGCTCAGCATGGCTTCTACGGCTTCTTTTTTAGGAATAAAGGCCAAGGCATCTACTGCCTTTTTAACTTGACTCTCGCTTACACCTTTGGCAGTTGCCCGTTGCATCAATGCCTGGATAGACATTTTTGGATGTATTCTCCAAACAAGTTCTGCGAAGGAGAGCGACCAATTCTCAGGATCGTCAGGTTCCCGTTTTACCAGACTATTAAACGCCTCTTCTTCTTTGCCATCTATTGCAATACCCAAGGCGTTGAGGTAATAGG
>CAZWPZ010000019.1:0-11248 GCA_964636005.1 uncultured Eudoraea sp. | reverse complement strand
CACACACCCCAATCGCAGACAACATGGTCGAGCTTTTTCAGCCATGCTGACTCGTTTGCATTGGCACTGTCATTTTATTCAAAAATTTGAAATGGAATGCAGCTACGAAAACCAATGCATCAATAAGGGCTATGAATTGTTGCCCCATACTAAAAATGAAAAATATCTGCGTGCCTGGAATACTGGTACAACAGGCTACCCGCTTATAGATGCCTGCATGCGAGCAGTAATAAAAACAGGTTGGATTAATTTTAGAATGCGGGCAATGCTGGTTTCCTTTCTCACACTGAATCTAGATCAGGATTGGCGGCATGGGGTCTACCATCTGGCAAAACAGTTTCTAGATTATGAGCCGGGTATTCATTACCCACAATTTCAGATGCAAGCAGGTACAACAGGCATCAATACCATACGATTGTACAACCCTGTAAAAAACTCAAAAGAGCACGATCCTGAGGGGGGGTTTATAAAAAAATGGGTGCCTGAATTGGCAGATGTACCCCCAGCCCACATTCATGAACCATGGAAAATGACCGTATTGGAACAAAGTTTTTGTGGAGTAACAATTGGCAAGGACTATCCTTTACCCATTATAGACTTGCAGGAAAGCTCACGTTCTGCACGAGACAAAATATGGGGCCATAAAAAACATCCGCTGGTACAAAAAGAAAAGAAGCGTTTGTTACAAAAGCATGTGAATAAAAACAGATAACTTGAAAAAACAACACCTTCCTCATAAAATTTGCCCGGTTTGCCAGCGCCCATTTTTCTGGAGGAAGAAATGGGAAAAGAATTGGGGAAATGTAAAATACTGTAGTCAACGCTGCCGAAGAAAATAAATGCAACGAAAATCTTATTTTTGACCATACTTTCAATTTCGAAGTCCATGGGAAAAAGAAAACTAATTGCCGCCGTATTCATCGTATTGTCGATAGCTTTAGGGGTTCTTTTCTATCTCAAAACACAAGTTCCGGACGACCTTACAGGCTATTTTAAGGAATCGTACTATGGGCAATTTGGGCCTTTGACGATCTGCGTTGAGTTACTGATTGGGGGGTACTACCTTTTTGTTGGCCATAAAAAATCAAATTTCGCATTGGCCTTATTCGCATTTACGGCTTTATTGGATATACTATTCCATCTTACTGGTCTATTTACAAGTGGAGTTCCCATATATGCTATGGTGCTCTTTTTCATTTGTGCCATTATCTCTTTATGGATCGCCTTTACCAACGCATTTAATCTTGGCAGAATAACTCTTTTTTGGGCCATAACAAGTCTTGTTCTCGGCAATGTAATCGAACTTTATTTTAACTATTATTAAAGTACGTTCCCTTTAATGGAGGTCTTCACACAAACCATTCTGCCAATCCGAATGCACCGTTATATAGTACAGGATTTGTAAATCAAAGTATTTAAAAGAAGACATACGATGTGACCACTGGCTATCCGCTTTTATTTCTTCTCAATATTTTTACAATCCGATTGATGACGATTTCAGACAAATTCCATTCATATCCCTCAAAGTCAGTTGTATTTATAAACTGAACGACCACGGTATCGATGTCTTCGTGGTATTCTGCAAGACTTTGATACCCTATAACTAACCCTCCATGTTCATACTCATAAATGGAAGAATAGATTTCTTGTTCTCCTTCTTTAAATACAGAACCATCGTTCAGTGCTCTAAGAAATAAACCAACATCTTCTGCCGTCGCCAACATTCCGTTTTCGTTGGTCTTAAAATCTTTGTCGATCCCAACGTAATAACCACTCATCACATCATCTAAATTAACTTCTTTAAGTGAAAAAAAGGTGTTTTTGAGACCAAGGGGAAGCAAAATTTCCTCTTTGATATACTGTTCATGGCTATAGCCTACCACCTTTTCAACAATCTGGCGTAGCAGTAGATAATTTGTGTTCGAATATTCGTACCCTTTGTCTGGTTCAAAACTAGCAGGCAGGTCGAGAGCAAAATCCAGCGCTTTTTTACCATTCTCCTGTTCGTTTTCCCAATACTTGGGGTTATCCGTAAAATTGGGAATACCACTGCGATGTTGTACCATCCATCTAAGCGTTATTTCTTCTGCATTTTCTATTCTTCCTATAAGTTCTGGAAAGTAATTGGCAAGTGTTTCATCTAATGATAAGCGGCCTTCTTTTGCTAGTCGGGTAATGGCCACCGCAGCGTATAATTTACTTATACTGGCAATCTTGAACAATGCTTTTGGGTCTGCTGGAATTTTATTCTTACGGTCTTTCCAGCCACCTGTATAAAATGCAGGAGGTTCCCCCTCTGTATCCACATATACAATCATACCGTCGAACCCATGCCCTATGGCTTCGTCCACCTGCTCTTGGACCGTATCTGGTAAGGGTAAAATCCATGCCTTTACCAAAATCCATGGCACAAAGAACAAGGAGCCAATACTTGCCAGTATGAATAGAATTCTGAGTATTTGTCTTGTTTTTGGCTTTATCATAACACCAATTTATTTAACGATTTCAATTACAAGGTTACCCCTTTTACGCCCTGAATCGACATATTTATGTGCATTTACAATTTCATCAAGTGTAAATACCTTGTCGATATACGGCTTTAAGTTTCCTTGCTCGGCAAGTACCCTGATGCGTTCAATACTTTCGGTTTTTTCCTTGGTCAACATGTTGACCGAAACAAACTTACCATTGGTACTTAAGACTTTCTTTGCTTTTAATTTGTCGGTTTTGCCAACGGCATCAAAAACAATATCGAATTTTTCCTCACTCTTGGAATAGTCCTCATTTGTATAATCGATTACTCTTTGGGCACCGAGGGATTTTACCATTTCCATATTGGAGCCACTGCATACAGCGGTAACCGATGCACCTTGTCCTTTTGCAAGTTGTACGGCATAGGTACCCACGCTTCCGGAAGCTCCATAGACCAATAGCTTTTGTCCGCTTTTAAAACCAGCTTTTTCAAGTAGAAACATTGCGGTCATAGCCCCTACAGGGAGGGCTGCGGCTTCCTTAAAGCTTAAATTTTTAGGTTTTCGGGCGATAACCCCACTTTTCCATTCCTCTGGTAAGCAGATATATTCTGCATAGGAACCAGTCTTTAGCATGGTTGTTGTTCCGAATACTTGGTCGCCAACTTTGAATTTTGTGACCTTTTTTCCAATAGCCTCAATGGTACCGGACAGTTCGTGACCTAAAATCTGCTTCCGTGGTCTGAATAACCCGAAAATCAGTCGAGCTGGTAGCCAGAATAGCGGTGGGAAATCAGAAGCTCGCAACCGCACATCTCCCGAAGTAACGGTCGCCGCATGGATCTTGACCAGCATCTCATCTTCTTTTGGTTTGGGTTTGGTCACTTCCGTAACCTTAAGGACGGTTGGTGGGCCATATTTTTTGTAGACTACTGCCTTCATGTACATACTTTTCTGAATTTGTGGATATTTCTAATTTCCATCCAATTATAGAATTCTTTTAGCCGGATGTTCTGTCGTATTCGAGATCAAAGGATTTACACTGTCTATCTTTTTATGCATGCCTTTCAATCCGAATAAAGGTCTTAAAAAAACAATCCTTCTTAGAATTAACTCATACATAAGAAAACAACCTATACCCGTAAAAACCACAATGGTAACAAATTTCAATAAGATAGGAATTTTCAAGGGTAATATTAATAGGGCCGATGCGTACAGGACAAGCATATGGATAATGTATACAGGATAGGCCGCCTGGCTGAGATAGCTTTATGTATTGGTTTCTGTTAATTGAAGACGAACCCTTAATGCAACCGCTCAAAAACCATCCTGACTTTGAGGGTATCATGCAAAAAATCAAGAACCAATTCTGGGAAAACCAGACAAAGTTAAAGGCTTCTCTTGAGGAAAAGGGACTCATTTAATTGCCGTTCGCAAGGAACAATTTTTGCATGGATTTGCGTCAAAATAGGGTTCCTTTTACAAAACATCTTGAATAGTTTTTTGTTCAAATTCGACACCAAATCAGTATCTCACATTCATTGTAAAACCAAGACCTAGTCCTTTAAGCTTTTTACGCATCTTAGATTCCTTAGAACCCCTTTCATAAGTACCGCCAGTCAATAAGCCTACTGATATAACTAAAGCTTCGGTAGGCATAATATCTCCTTCGTTATCTACCCATTCTAAAGTGACTATAACATCTTCTGTAAGTACAATATCGTACTCTTTTAAACTGGTTGAAATCATACCAGTTTGTTTCGGTTCAACTGTTATTATAATATTGTCTTTAAGAATATTTTCAGAGGGTTTCCCCTTAACTATTTTATACATATTCAGTCTGAAATACGATTTCGCACTAAATCGATTATAGGATATATGGAAATTAAAATCATCGACGAAGGTTGGCTCTCTTCCCACGTTCATTCTAATACCCATTTCTTTTCCAAGCTGCTCATAATAAAAAAGATGCCCAATAAACGTTGATTTTGTCTTGTTGCCCAAGACTTTCTTCTTCCATTTTTTAGCAGTTACAACTACCTCGTTCAATTCCGAAATATCTTCTTCAAGATTGATAGCAATCCCATTGTATTTATTCAATAGATTACGCACTGCCAAAACTTTAGGTTTATATCCAAGCATTGAAATTCTTATCGTATCATTTAAATTTGATTCGGTCAGTCGAAAGTTAAACGCCCCTTCCTTGTCACTTACGGTTCCTATTTCTTTATTCATAACGCCAATATTGGCATAGGGTAGTTTTATTCCAGTCTTCGAATCCTGTACATAACCATTAAGAATAAGTTCTTTGCGCTTTTCTGTACTATACTCGAAAGGTATTTGTGTTATATTCTGTTTTTTCAAAAGACTAGTGTAATAAGCTTCAAAACCTTTGGATTGCTTTAAATTCTTTTGGAAGAACAACACGGAAGTTTCCATTATTACATCATATATCTCCACCTGCTCTTCGGTAGTTTTAAGTGCCCAGGCTATACTACCAAAATCCTCATGTTTGCTATTTGTAAATCGTATATAATTCTTTGGTGCGTTCACTTTTTTGAAATAATGATACTCTCCCGTTGGCCTAAATTCATCCAATTTATCGCCACTTTCTATATATAAATAACCCAAATTAGTTTTTTCTGGATGAATTATATCAGCATCATAAATCTCCGTAAGAAAGGCATCATCTGCTTCGGAATCACCAAAATAGAAAACATCTGTTCCGTCTAAAGAGGCAAATGCTTTGATGTTAGGATTCCTATTCAACAGTATTGCTGCGCTCATTCCTCCCCAGCTCAAACCAAGTATACCTATATTGTCAAAATCAATATGGAGATTTTTTATTTTCTTAATTTCTTGTAACCCAAATTCCCCATCGTAAACCTGTTCCATGGTATCTAAAAGACCATTTGTCATATCTCCCGGATACATTCCAATAGAAGAAATAGATAGCACCACAAATCCCTTTTCTGCCAACCTTTCTAATAGGCGATAGCTCTCCCAGCCCATACCGTTATATCCTGCCATATAGAGTATTAGAGGGAATTTGCCATTTGCCGGCTCAATGTCTTTAAAACTTTCCGTTTTGACTTTTAACAGGCGTTTACCATCTGTAGCTTCAACACCAAAACCTGCAGCCAAATAAAGGATAAACTCATCCGACATACCTGTGTAATCCGTATCATCTTGGTATTTATTCGCCCGCTCTTCATGAAGTCTATACAAATCTTCAAAAAACAATCTATCGCCATTTTTTGCGGTCGAAGGATACCAAATATCCAGGTCTACAGGACGGTAGTGTAATCTATCCGTATCTAAAGTATTAGGCTTGTAAGTTCTCGATGAATCTATTAATTGTATTGTCTGAAAACCAACTTTATAGGGTTTGGATTCTTGAGAAGTACCATGAAAAGTGATGAAAAGAATTAAGTAGAAGGTTATTATGCCTAATTTCATGGGACTAAGGTATTAATTGATTTATACCCCAGTTGCAAATTTTTGTTAAATGGTGGTTGGATAACTGCTGTAGGATGAATGAGTTGTACGATATTGTTTCAAGCACAACCACTGAAACGTATCAAGCAAATCGCGTGTTAGACTTTAAAAACTCCTCGTTAAACGTTTTATCTAGATTCCGTGGAATAGAATAAGGATAGTTTTTTGCACATTCTGATAACAGGAGTTTCTATCTCACAGTTCAAAAACGAAATAAACAATGCTATCTTCCTCCCTTATAATACTACCTTTAAAATTTATCAAATTTATTTTCGGTAGTCCCATCTGAATTGGCTTTATCCAAACTATTATTCTGTAGATCGTTTTCATCCTTTTTGTTAATGAGAAATACCATAAGCAGACTGAAAAGGGTTAGCACAAGGATTAAAAACAAATCCAATCTTAGGTCAAAAAGTGAATCAGGAACGATGTTTAAAAGGGAACCGATAAAAAACAACATTCCTATAAAAGTTGCGACAGGAATGGCCATGCTTAGCTTTCTATTGGAAAAAACGGCTGTAAAAATCATGGGTGCCATCAATGCGGTTCCTGCAAAACTGGTACGTGCCAATAGAACCAACTGATCATTAGAAATCAAGGAAAAAGCAAGCACAACTGCTGCAAAAAATACAATGGCAAATCTTGTTATTTTTATCATTTTTTGATCCTCCCCTTGCAACAAGGACCGCAACTCCCCTCCCATGGCAAATATTTGAGAATCGGAAGTGGAAATGGCGGCAGCTATTAATCCTAAAATAGCAAAGGCGGCCAAGGAATTGGGTTGATCCGCAATCAATACCCTGCTTATAAATTCGGCCGTACCTAAATCGGGATAATTAATTGCTCCATACATCCCGACAATGAGGGTACTAAAAATGATTATCAAAGCAAACACCCCTAAACCAATAGCCATTCTGAATAAGGATCGATGGCTTTTCATTATAATCAATCTGGTTGCCACTTGAGGTTGGGTAAAAGGAATCATGACTATGGCTATAAAGGAGGCTATTAAAAATTGCGTTGAGAACAAGCCTTTTGGTCCAGGAACGGAGAGTAAGCCTTCGTTGACCTGCTCAATTTTTACAAAAAGATTGGTAAAGTTTCCAAATTGAGAAAGGCAGTTGTATGCAATAATACAAATGACAATTAAAAGAATCAGCCCCTGCAACATATCGCTATAAATTATGGCCTTTAGTCCTCCTATTTCACTATAAATAAGCATGACCACAATCATTCCAAGGGCCCAGCTCCAAATCGGCAAGGCTTCGGGAAAGGTCGCATTTAAAAATATGGCAATTCCCCTAACCTGTATTGCAACATAGGGTACAAGAAAGACAAATGCTCCAATGAAGGTTATATAGCCGGCATATACATTGTTATAACATTGAGACATCAGACCGGATACCCCCTTAAAGTTCTCTCTTCTTGCCTTTTTACGAAAAAAATACCCCAAAGACATAATGGCAAAGACCATAGCTGTATCTGAAAATGCCAGGAACAACCAGGAACCTATTCCATGTGTTCTAAAAAAATCGGGCATTCCTATCAAAGTAAATGTGCTGAAAAGTGTGGCTGCCAAAGTAAAAATGCCCAACACAGAACCGAGTTTAGATCCAGCCAAAAAATAGGATGTTGTGTCCTTATCTTTTTGCCTCGCAATTAGGGAGAAGGCTATCAATGCTCCCAAATAAAGAATAGAAATTATAATCAGAACCGTAATCATGATTTATCTGACTTTTTATTACCGGGATGCACCAAAGTCCCCAAAACAGTAAGGACTACTAAAAGAATACTCAATAGTATTCCCATCCATAAGGTAAAAGGAAAGCCCCATATTTGAGGTTGGAATGTGTTCTGTGGTATGGCAATTGTGAAGCCCAAAACAACAATGACGAATACCAAAAAGCAGCATAATTGCCAAATCCTTTTATTTACGTTTTGCATGTCCTTGTCTGTTTTTGGTTATCTTTTATTTTCTATGTAATTGAACAATAAGCCCTCCTATTTTAGTTTCTTATTCCTTACATCACAACACAGTATTTAGAGCCTGTTAATTGAAAAACCGCCGTCTACCATGATTACCTGTCCTGTAGAGTATGGAAAATTTCCTTCTACCAAAGAAGCGACAGCTTTTCCAACATCCGCCGGGTAGCCCCATCTTCTTTGAACCGCTATACCCTCTTCGAACAGTTTGTCGTATTTCTCTTCCACACCCGCTGTCATATCTGTTTTGATAATGCCCGGTCTAATTTCATATACCGGGATATCCAAACTTCCCAATCTGACTGAAAACAATTGGGTAATCATGCCAAGACCAGCTTTTGATATACAGTATTCGCCTCGATTTATAGAAACAGTAGTGGCCGAGATAGAAGAGACATTGACAATACATCCAGCAAAATCATTATCTGCTCTTTTTTGCTCCTCAAACCAATTGGCCACTGCTTGTGTAAGAAAAAATGTTCCCTTTAGGTTTATCCCTAATACCCTGTCAAAACTTTCCTCAGTGGTTTCCAATAAGTCCTTTCTTTCTTTAGGTGCAACTCCTGCATTATTTACCAATAGATTCAACTGGCCAAAGCTGTTCTTTATCTTTTCAATTATCCGACTCCTATCTTCTTTATCCCCTATATTCCCCTGACAATAGACTACTTTAATGCCTGTCGAGCGAAGTTCGTCCAAAACAGTCACTACAGAGCTTTCCGGTCTTACCCCATTGATGGCTAAATCATATCCGGCCTTGCAGAGTTCTTTGGCAATTCCCAGTCCTATTCCCCTACTTCCTCCTGTGACTAAAGCGGTCTTTCTTGTTTTCATATGCTTTGGGATTTGTAGTAGTTGTTACTATAAACTCGGAATATCCATCCAGGCTCTCTTTGCCCAGCTCTCTAATCCTTTTTCAGCCAATTGAACTCCTTTTGCTCCTTCTAAAATAGACCAGGGAAAGGGTTCGTCTTTCACGATGTGCTTTAAAAACAACTCCCATTGTACTTTAAAGGCATTATCATAAAATTCTTGTTCGGGAACTTTCGCCCAATCTTCATAAAAATTAATTGGTTGTTTTATGTCAGGATTCCAAACGGGTTTGGGGGTATTTCCATAGTGTTGGATAAAACAATCCCTCAATCCTGCCACTGCCGAACCCTTGGTTCCATCTATTTGAAGGGTTAGCAAGTCATCTCTTCGGACCCGTACGGTCCAGGAGGAGTTGAATTGGGCAATTATACCATTTTCAAGTTCAAATGTGGCATAGGCTGAGTCATCGGCGGTGCAGGTATAGACCTCACCTTCTTCATCTACTCTTTCCGGAATATGGGTCGCTCCCATGCAGCTAACTGCCTTAACCTTTCCGAATAGGTCATCTAATAGATATCTCCAATGACAGAGCATATCCACTATGATTCCTCCATCTTTCTCCTTTACATAATTCCAACTGGGGCGTTGTGCCTCGATGGAACTCCCTTCGAACACCCAATAACCGAACTCTCCTCTCACCGACAGTATGTCACCGAAAAAACCAGTCTGAATTAGTCGTTTAACTTTTAAAATCCCGGGAAGCCATAGCTTGTCCTGTACCACGCCATTTTTTAAATCGTTTTCTTTACACTGCTTGTATAGCTCGATGGCTTCTGCCGAAGATACTCCTACTGGTTTTTCGCAATAGATATGCTTACCTGCTTTAATCGCTTTCTTTACGGAAGAGGCTCTTCTACCCGTAGTCTGAGAATCAAAATAAACCTGATAGCGGGAATCTTCCAATACTTCGTCCAGGTTCGTACTGATATTTTGGACTCCAGAAATTGATTTAAGATGCTCTAGTTTGTTTCTATTTCTTCCAACAAGCACAGGGTCTAGCGTAATAACTTCATTCGCATTTAGTTTTATACCTCCTTGTTTAATGATTTCCACAATGGATCGCATTAAGTGTTGATTCGTTCCCATTCTTCCGGTAACTCCATTCAGGATAATGCCTACTCTATGTTCTTTCATTTGGTATCTTTATTATGATAATTGTTTTTGGAACCTATAAAATTTTAATTTTTTAAATACGCCTGATAACTTTCTATGATCTTATTCAGAAACATGTCTTGCTCCATCTCCCAGAATTTATCGGAAAATATCTCTACTTCATGATATCCTTCGAAACCAGCCTCCAAGACCCATTGTTTTATTTTGTTTAGCTCAATACACCCCTCTCCCATCAAACCCCTATCGTATAAAAAGTGGTTGGTTGGAACATTCCAATCACAAATGTGAAAAGCCGACAAGTTTCCATTTTTTCCGCATCTCTGAATTTGTCTTTTTAAATCCGGATCCCACCAAAGATGATAAACATCGACAGCAATACCAACCCATTCAGAACTTATAGCTTCAGCCATTTCATTGGCTTGTTGGAGGGTGTTTATTGCCGATCGTGTATCTGCATACATGGGATGTAATGGTTCAATAGCCAACTGAACCTTGTTGTCGGCTGCATGATCCATCAGGGTTTCAATGCCACCCTTTATTTGTTTTCTAGATTCTTCCAAGTCTTGGTTGGGTTCAGCCCCACAGACTAATACCAACAAGGGCGCACCAAGTTCCGCAGCATCATCAATCATTTTCAGGTTTTTTAAAATGGCCTTATCCCGTTCCTTTTTGATGGTATGCGGAAAAAAACCACCCCGAACATAAGACACCACTTCCATTTCATTATCGCGTATCAATCTTCCACTTTGGATTGCACCCAATTCTTCAATACTATTCTCCCATACCGAAATTCCCTTAATTCCTTTCTCTGCATAGCGTTCTACAGCTTGGTTCAATGTCCATGGTTTGTTGGTAATCGTATGAATACATAATTTAGATAGGTCTTTCATTTCAGGCAGATTTTATTCTATACATCCAAAAAAAGTATAGTATTTTCCACCATCCATCAACCGTTGAAGGTATAAAGCCAATTCCATTGCATGATAATCTCCCCACATACTGGATTCTCCATTTGGAATTTTATATCCGCCCGGAATATAATCCCAGCCATTAGGGCGATGGTAAATGGAATGTAAAATCAGACCATGATGGTTTACATCTGTACTTAAATACGGTCCACTGAAAATAGAATTAGCGGTTAAAAGACCAGCTTGAAAATATTTTTCACCGTCTTTATCTCCTTTGTCCATTAAATATTTACCTAGTCGCAACAATCCTTGTGCTCCAATTACAGCTGCAGAACTGTCTACAGGTTCATAGTCGTTGTAGGGATTGGATGGTTTCTGCAAATAGTCCTCCCCCAATTTATG
>CAZWPZ010000018.1:0-4407 GCA_964636005.1 uncultured Eudoraea sp. | reverse complement strand
CTTAAATAAACATATATTATACATCTACCTAAGAAAACGCTGTCTGTCAATATGTCAATGAACTTCCTTTTACGCCTAAACTATCCTTCATCTAACTACCACATCTCTGCCTAAGCGGGTGCAAATATAAACACCTTTTTTTCCCTGCACAACCCTAAGCGAAAAAAAAATCAAACTTCTTTTAAATTTTATATCATTTATCTGACTTACAGTGTTTTACATTTTAAAAATAATTTTATTTTATCTGTAAAAGCTTCCAAATCAGGATTTAAAACAACTGTGTTCCAAACCCAAACACGCATTAAAACGCTGACAATCAAATATTAGGTTATAAAAAAAACCTAATTACACTATTTATGAAAAGAAATTCCATACCAAACCAAACCGTATAACAAAGTCACGATAAGGATAATTTGGAGCCGAGTAGAAATTATTTTCAAAGAATGAAGAACTGAAATGTTCGGCCTTAAGATAGATGCGTGCCGTCTTTACTTTTGCGTTAATAAAGAAATCAAACATTGGGTATCCCCCCAACTCCTCTCTATTCTGGGTATAAAACTCAGCCAGAAGTGGGTTATACGCATCCATGGTATATGTAGTAAAATATTTAAATGTTATACCCGTTTGCAAAAACATCGCCCTTTTAAAGACAAAGGATGAAAAGTACAGGGTGTTTCGAGTGACAAATTCGGGCACATTGAGTACCTGATTTGTCTGACTAACGGTTTGGTACATTAGTGTATTTGCCAGCGCCCATTTTCTGTATTTAAGTTCTTTCGTATACTTCAGCTTTAAATAATTGACACTATTCTCTTCCTGCAATGGCTTAATAAACGCGTTTTCCCGGTCATTCTCAATCTCAGAATCGGATGCGAGGGAAGCAAAATAGGTGTAGTTATTAGTGGTGGTATATTTCGCGCTAATATCTCCCAAGAGTTGCGAATGGAAATTTACTCCTAAACTGCTAATTTGTTCTTTATCAAATGTATTGGTGTTAATCCAATTATAATTGGCATAGGAAGATTGATAAAGCAAATAATTGAAATCTGGCATCCTAGAAGAAGAATTAATACTTGCACTTATTACATTTTTATCATTAATTCTATACCGGGCAGTTGCATCAAATATATTCCCTGTTAGCGAGCCGCTTAAACCATATGTCAGACCTCCATCTAATTCGAATCCTCCAATTGTCTTAGTATATCTCGCGCCAAACGCAATTTCGTCCCCTTGTAATTTATTTGGAATTTCACCTTCATCTGTAATTACAGTACTCCTAAAAAAGTAATTGTAATTGTAAAACCCAATAAGTCCTTTTAATACACCCAGAGTTTTGTTAGAAAATTCGGCATTGACCTCATTGTACATTGTCTTTAGATTGGCCCTATCACTTATTGGCGATACAAAAGCATCTCCGAAATAATCATTGGCGGTTGTTTGATCAAATCTGTAGTTTTTAGTTTCATAGGTAAAAACATGTCCCAAAGCCAGATAATTATCCAGCTTTTGTGTTGAGTCCGCTATTTTATTGAACAATCTATAGCTATGATCCAGATAGTATCTTTTCCCAATTAGCATATTATCAGCATCTGTAAAGAATACATCGATTCTTGATCTATCCGAAAACTCAGGATCTTTCGATTCAAACTGCAACTCCTTATTTGAAATACCACCATTTTCTTCTCCTTCTATCTCCTGAGAAGTCCAATGTGCTCGTAATCGATACTTATGATCTTCCGTGACATAGTTGATGGTTGATCTAAAATTTCCTGATTTCGCCTGAGACCATTGATATTTGCCCAAGGACCTAAAGCCTTTATAGGCAATAGAGAAATTAAGTCTTCTGGAAGTATTAAAGGTCAACATGGCATCCAAAAGCTGCCCCTGCTCAAAGGTTGTCTTAAAAAAAAGATCGGTCATTGGGGTAGCAACATTGTAGTATGAAATATCAGAGGTCTTTAAATAATTAAAATGTTTGGCTGTAGCTCCTAATGAGGGGTACAGATCTATTCTATCAAATTCGTGCCCCAGGTTATTATAGGGCTGCCCGACGTTCGAAAACGGCATCAATTCAAAATTGTCCTTCCTTAAATAGTTATACCTGTATTCTTTTTGAATACTGAGCGTTGTATCCAAAAAGGTGGTATCCCTTTTAAAGGAAACGATTTTATAATCTTTGATGGTAATCCCTAAGCTATCTGCTTTTTTAGCAGCTTTATCTTTTTTAGGTATTCTGGCCCTTGAATCCGTTGGCTCGGAAGGAATGGAATCCGTTTGCGAATAACCAATCAAAACACTCAAAAGAGAAAGGTAGAGAAAAAGTTGCTTCATTTGATGCATGCGTTTTTGTGCTCAACCATAGCAACAGACTTGTCGGTTTTTGCATAACGAATAAAGAGTGGTAACGGTACTATCAAAGTATACATTTGTTGTTGGACTCTCGCGACAAAGTTACTTTTTTGTAACTAATAAAAGGAAAAGAATTTAAGGTTTAGGTTCTTTTGGAATAAATATAGACGCATCCCATCGCGACTAAGGGTGTTTAAAATAAAGTTGAATTGCAAATAGATTTTATCGAAATTTATTGCTTATGCTTGCAGGGTGGTTTGCCCATAGCCCATTGAGATGCAAAAAATCGTTTGAAAGAAAATGCTATAGCCTTCCAAAACATATAAAATCAGATAGTGGAATGTTGAAATATTACAGGTTTGAAGAAGGTGAAGCAGGTACGGATGAAGCAGGGAGGGGTTGTCTTGCAGGACCGGTTACCGCTGCTGCTGTAATTCTGCCCGCCAATTTTCACCATCCTATATTAAATGATTCCAAGGTTTTGTCGGAGGCAAAACGAGATATTTTGCGCCCAATAATAGAAAATGAGGCTATAGCCTACGGCATTTCTTTTGTTGGGCCCGATCAGATCGATAAGGTTAACATCCTTAATGCTTCCATATTGGGTATGCAACAGGCTATTAAAAGCCTTAGCGAGGAACCAACTTTTATAATCGTAGACGGTAATAAGTTCAAAGCCTATGAGAACATACCCCACCAATGTATCGTTAAAGGAGATAGTATTTATCAAAGCATTGCTGCAGCCTCTGTATTGGCAAAAACATATAGAGATGAATACATGAATGCCATACATAAAGAATTCCCGGTCTACAATTGGGCTAAAAACAAGGGCTATCCCACCAAAGAACACCGGGATGCTATTGTAAAATATGGGGTGACAAAATACCACCGCAAAAGCTTTAAATTGCTACCAGAACAGTTAAAGTTGAATCTCTAAAACATTCATTCCCGTTTAACAAATAAGTAAAGGGGTCGATTTTTGTTTCTATATAAAGTGATTCAAAAATAATTAAGCTTAAATTTGTTCTAAAGCACCGCCAATGAGAAACAAACTACTTCTGTTTCTTCTTTTGCTTTGCACCTTAGCTTGTGAACAAAAAGAAGAAACTGCACCATCCATTTTAGATTTTTTCCCGCCAAATCCTTCCCTACTGATTAAGATCAATAACTTGGATGCTTACCTTTCGGAAACGGATGAAAACCCCCTACTAAAAACTGCAAACTTTGAATTACCAGATTCCTTGTTCCATAAAATGGGAGCCCTCCGACGAATTCAAAGTGAAGAAAAAGCCCTTATCGGAACCTACGCGAATGATTCTACGTCTATTTCTCTTCTCATGGCCCTGAAAAAACCATTTTCGTACCGTATGAGGGATAGTACAAGTTCTCTGCAAAGGGAAACCGTTTCCATAGAAGGTGTCCGATTAGAGAAAATACAGCTCAATACCCAAACCTTTTATTTAGCCGATCTCGAAAGCTATACTTTATTATCTTCCAGCCCCACCCTCTTAAAATCTAGTATTTCCAGAACAAAAAATAATCTCTTGAACGGTTCCCTATTAAAACTATACAAAACGTCTACGGACAGCATCCCAGCTTCCGTATTTATCAATCCTTCCCAGACCACTTGGTTAGAAAATTATATTGGAAAGTCGGACTCCACCCAAGGTCATAAGTTGCGCAATTGGATGTCTTTTGATTTAAACACTTCAACAGATTTTATTCATTTAAGAGGTATTGCTCTGGATAGCGACAGCATCGTCGATTCCTTTACCCTGTTTAAATCTATAAAACCATTAGTATCGGTAAATGCTTTGAGCGCTCCCTATAATACCAACGCATTTATAAGTTTTACGGTAGACGATTACGACTCTTTTACAGCAAACCAAGAGCGTTTATGCAACTTTGATAAACCTATTGAAACTATTTTCAGTACCGTTGATGAAATATCCATTCTCCAGGCAGATGGCAATGAGGCTGTATTACTTCACACCTATGGAACGGAAGAGATAAACCTATTTTTAGAAGAACAACGAGATTCTGGTACCAATTTTCAAG
>CAZWPZ010000017.1:0-10077 GCA_964636005.1 uncultured Eudoraea sp. | reverse complement strand
GGAGAAGAATATTGCATTAGCGTTTAACCAGTGTCTTCCATCTAAAGCGTACGTAATGCCCATCTTTACTGAAGGAGCTTGGACTTGATATTTCTTACTAGGTCCTTTGGAGGAATCGAGGTATCGTTCATTCCGATAAATACCATTTCGATGGTAGGTGATCCAACTGTATTTGAAACTCGAAAAAATATGCCATTTGTTTAATTCCCAGCGTATTTGTGCAAATAGGTCAAAGCATTTGGAAAACAATTCATAGTTATAGTCAAAAACATCTTGTTCTTCCTTCTTAAAAGGACCCTCAAGGTCATTTAGAGTGTTGGAGAAGGGATCAATATCTACATGATAAGCTGCTCCAAATAGGTCATTAATTTTAGCATAGTTTCGTGAAATTGCTTGTTGATAGTTCAACGTTCCATCTACTTTAATACCATTTTTGGAAATATAATTATAGATTGTACTCGCCCTTAAATAAGTGCTCTCATCCACATCATAATACTCTACATAGGATGCCTTCTTATCTCCTAACATAGGATTATTTGCCGTATACAGTCTATCCCAGGGATATTGCGGATCGACCAAAAACCCTTTTTTCGCCATCTGTGCACTTTCAAAACTTGCTCCAATACGGCTATTAATGGAGTAACTGGGTAAATTTCTATAATATACAGGGTCTGGATTAGGTGCATTGTAATACCCAATTCTGCTCCTCATTACATAACCAGACTGATAGGACAATGCCGTGTTAAACCAAACCTTACCCAAATTCTTAGCAAAGTTCAACATAATTATGGGTTCCTTTATTTGTCTTTTTCTAGAGCTTCTTTTATGACCGTTATGCCAACCCCAATAAGGATTGTATTCTGCACCTACCAAGCTAAAGGTTTCTTCGCTGATTGCTGCTCTAATTCCCTTACTGTTCTTTGAGTACATTGCCGTTAGCCATAAAGCGCTATTTTGCCCCAACTGAAACTCCACAGATCCAAAGAGGGAACTGGAATCATAAAAAGTGCCATCAATGACACCTTCTTGTGCAAATCGCTTGGATGCAGATAACGAATACCATATCTTTTTAGAGTGTGCTGTATAGCTCCCCATTAATCTGGTAGTATATGTTCTATTCGACAAGGATGTAGAAAGTCGTAATCCAGGTCTTAAAAATGATGGTCTAGAAGAAAAAATAGACGTCCCCTGCAATCCGCCAAAATTGTATGCCGAAGGCTCTACACCTATGGAAAACTCCCTATTTTTCACTACATTATTTAAGCCTCCCCAATTGTTCCATTCTGGCCTGCCATTCAGTGGCTTATTCATTGGTATGCCATTGACCAATACCGTATTTTCTTTTGAATCATATCCCCGAACCCTAAAAAAAAGTGGCCCAAAATCAAAAGCTGCTGCGTTTAAGAAGATATCTCTTGTAGCTGTAAGAAGGCTATACGAGTCACTCTCCATTTCATTATCGGATAATTGTGCTTCAGAAAGGATTGTCTTATGCTGATCCATGTCATAAATTAAATCTTTCTCTAGTCGTAATAATCCCGTATTGATATGCTCTTGTGTTAGTACAACAGGAAATCGCATAGTTTTATAACCTTCGGCCTCTATTCTTAGAATATGGTTTCCTTTTAAATCTGTCATTATTTTAAACATTCCTTCCTCATTCGTTACCACTATAGCACCCGATTCCTCTAATAACACAATTGCATTGACAATCTGATCTTCACCCATTTTGTCCTTTAGATAGCCCGTTATTTCTATACTTTGCGCTAGCATAATAGCCGGGCATAGCACATAAAATAGGTTTACAATACTCTTTTTAAAAGAAAAGTTTAAATAGAGATTTACTTTCCAAATTTTCATTGACCTCTTTGTTATTTAAGAGGTCTAAAACTACTTTCTCAAGGTGCAGAAGCTGTGCGGAAGGTATTATTAAATTACGCCCATGAAGAAGTGGATCATTGATATAATTATTATTTTATTGCTAGGCATTTCTTTGATGAAGGCACAGGAGCCCAATTATTATTCCGTATACAACATTGCGTTTTATAATGTTGAAAATCTATTCGATACAATAAATGATCCTTCCACATTCGATGATTCGATGACCCCAACTGGCTCTCACCATTGGGACAGTAGAAAATACAATTTAAAAATTGTAAATCTGGCTGAGGTGATTTCTGGTATTGGTCGCGAGGTATCTAATAAACCCCCTGATATTATAGGTCTGTGTGAAGTTGAGAACTATGAGGTTCTTAAAGACTTACGGGCCAGCCCTAAAATACAGAATTTAGGTTATGAAATAATTCATGAGGATTCTCCCGATAAAAGAGGAATTGACGTTGCCTTACTATATCGTCCTGCCATATTTAATCCTACTTCATTTAAAAGTCATCGGCTTCTTCTTTTTGATGAATCCAATCATAGAGTTTTTACAAGAGATCAACTCCTTGTAGGAGGGTTTATAGAAAATGAAGAAATATTTTTTATAGTGAATCATTGGCCTTCCAGAAGAGGTGGAGAGACAAAAAGTAAATCGCTTAGAAAGCTTGCAGCAAGATTAAACCGCAGAGTTATTGATTCTGTTTCTCGAATTAATCCAAGCGCTAAAATAATAAGCATGGGGGATTTTAATGATAACCCTACAGACAGCAGCATTAAAAACAATTTGACTTATAAAACGGATTCTTTATCAGAGACGAACTCCTTCTTTAATCCTATGGAAGTATTGTATAGGAAAGGTTTAGGTTCCTTGGCCTACAGGGATGAATGGAGTTTGTTTGACCAATTTCTCTGTTCCATAAATCTAAAAAAATCGGATGCTAAACTCCTATATTTTTGGAAAGCAGGAATATACAACCCTCCCTATCTAATAACAACGCATGGGGCATTTAAAGGTTATCCGAAAAGGACACACGCCGCAGGTATCTATTCAGGAGGATACAGCGATCATTTCCCGGTTTACTTACTTTTATTAAAGAAAGAGAACTGAGTTCTATTCGAGGGATTCGAGTTGGATATTTCTCCAGCGGACTCGAATACCACCTCCATCATGAATTTGAAGTGCTATTGAGCCTTTACCCTCACCAATTTTCTGGTCCGTAATAGACACCATTTCATTACCATTTAGCCATGAGGTTAGTTCATCTCCTTGCACTTTAATCTTCATAGTATTCCATTCACCTTCTTTTAGATACTCTTCTTTTTCGGCCTCAGGCTTTATCAACCATCCCCTACCGTAAGACTCGTATACTCCTCCCGTATGATGCCCTTTTGGCGCAACCTCTACTTGCCATCCACTCACCTTGGTTCCGTCTATAGTAGATCTAATAAAAACCCCACTATTACCATCCGCTTCCTGAAAAAATTCTAAGGTCAGAACAAAGTCTTTATAGTATTTATCCGTTGCCAAATACCCATATTCCTTGTCCGGACCACTTTCAGAAATTAAATTTCCGTCTTCCACATACCATTTTTCCGTTCCATAGATAGTCCAACCATCTAAATCCTTGCCGTTAAACAATTCTTGTTTTTGGGCAGTTAATGCTAAACAACCTAAAAACAGTGTAATACTTGTAATAATTCTCATAGTAAATATCTTTAATTAAACCATTGACCCCATGGTATTCTGCTAAGTATTAGTAGCAATCCAAGGCCGTAAAAAATAGCAATGCTCTTAAACTTACCTTTGGCATCTAAAATCTTTTTATGACGAGACCAACCAATAGTTATCAAAGCTATGGCAATAATATTTATCAGTGGATGTTCTACTGCGAGTAAACGCGCTGCCGAATTCATACCTCCCATACCTAACTCCTGTATCGCGCTAAGTCCACTTGGAGATATAAAAAATAGAGATAAACCAATCACTAATTGAATATGTGCTAAAATTAGGGTAAATAGACTCAATCTGAGATCCTTATGCATATTGAATATACGATTGCTAAGCAATCCGGTGATGGCATTGGCTACCGCTAAAAAAAGTAACAATAAAACTATATAAGCTAAATAAGAATGAATGTTTTGTACAATTTCCATGGTTTGTTATTTGCCTCTAAAATACACAATTCTAGTAATAAAAAAGCCCCAGCCAAAGTAGTAGGAGATATTTCTTTTTTCAAAGCCTGAGAATATTTAATAAGATACCTTAATCCAAGTTGTATTTGCCTTCTGGAAGATGGTATACCAGAATTATCCAGTTCTACAAAATGTTGAGTGCCATTCGGATTAATGAAGCCTGAATGAATATCAAACCTAGGTATGTCTCTTGTGGATACTGAAGTATGAAGACTCACATTCTGTCTCACAAATTTTCTCTTACTCCAGTTCTTATTTAGTAGATTGGTAAATTAAGTTTGAATTGGTCATTTAGACCTAAAGAAACCGGTCTAAGTAGAGTCTTTGTTCTTAACTTTTAAAATGTTGAAGCAAGTTTAGTGTAGAGGAATCATGTGTACCAAGCTCGGCAGAGTTGATGTCGTTCAAAATGGTACCAGCCAATTGTTTGCCTAATTCTACTCCCCACTGGTCATAGCTATAGATATTCCAAATAACCCCTTGAACAAAGATCTTATGTTCATACATGGCTATAAGCATCCCAAGTGTTTTTGGTGTTAATCTTTTAATGAGAATCGTATTTGTAGGCTTATTCCCTTCAAAAACCTTGAAAGGTAACAAGGCTTCAATTTCTTTTTCACTTTTACCGCTATCACGAAGTTCCGTTCTAACTTTTTCGGAATTCTTCCCATTCAACAAGGCCTCCGTCTGGGCAAAGAAATTAGCCATTAATTTGTTGTGATGATCCGTATCCCCATATAACGACTCTTTAAAGCCAATGAAGTCTGCCGGGATAAGTTTTGTTCCCTGATGTATTAATTGAAAAAATGCATGTTGTGCGTTAGTTCCCGGTTCGCCCCAAATTATAGTCCCTGTTTGATAGGGAACTGGCTCCCCGTCTCGATCGACACTTTTACCATTACTCTCCATCATGCCTTGCTGTAAATATGCCGATAACCTACTAAGGTATTGAGAATATGGGATAACCGCTTCTGTTTCTGCCCTGTAAAAATTATTGTACCATACACTAAGAAGCGCTAGAACAACTGGGATATTCTTATCAAAATCTTCTGTTCTAAAATGAACATCCATTTCGTGAGCTCCTTCCAATAACTCCTCAAAAGAATCATATCCTATTGCCAAAGCTATGGACAAACCGACTGCGCTCCACAAGGAAAATCGTCCGCCAACCCAATCCCACATAGGAAATACATTTTCTTCTGCTATTCCAAATTCTTTAATTTTTTGGGTGTTTGTAGATACTGCAGCAAAGTGATGTGCTATATCCTCTTCTTGAGCGGTTTTTAGAAACCATTTACGTATGGTTGTTGCATTGGTCAGTGTTTCCTGCGTAGTAAACGTCTTCGAAACTATAACAAAAAGGGTCGTTTCGGGATTTAATTCCTGAAGTACTTCGTTTATGTGATCACCATCTATATTACTTACAAAGTGAACCTTAAGATGGTTTTTGTAAAATTTTAAGGCTTCCGTTACCATCAGCGGTCCAAGATCGGAGCCACCGATCCCAACATTAACGATATCCGTTATTGCCTTTCCAGTAAAACCTTTTTTTGAACCATTAATAATCCCTTCTGAGAATTCTTTAATTTTCTTCCGTACACCGTATACTTCCGGTACTATATTAACCCCATTTACCAATATAGTTTCATCTTCCTTAGCCCGTAAAGCTGTATGTAAAACAGCTCTTCCTTCTGTTTCATTGATATTATCTCCTGAAAAAATCTTTTCAATAGCATCCGGTAATTTTACCTCTCTTGCCAAATCTATTAGAAGATCCATTGTTTTTCCAGTCACACGATTTTTTGAAAAATCTACTAGAAATTCTTTATAGGAAATAGCAAAATCTTTACCTCTATTGTTATTTGTTCGGAATAGTTCTCTAAGTTCAGAGTCCTTAATTTCGTTGAAGTGGTTTTTTAATAATTCCCAGGTGGTAGTATTCTCAGGGTTAATTTTTTTTAAAGACATTCGATTAATTCATTGTTAAAAGGTTTCCCTCTGTGCTCTCTGGAAATTCAATGCAATCCAGTTGTACTTTCTGGGGACCAATATACTCAAAATAGTCTTTTCTAATGGCTTCTGGAAGAGGTTCTGCCGCCGGAAGTTTTTCTTTAAAAGGGTCTACTTGTCTACCATTCTTCCAAAATCTATAGCAAACATGCGGGCCACCAGTGTTTCCAGTCATCCCTACCCAACCTATTACATCGCCCTGTCTAACAAAATCTCCTCGTTTTACCTTTTGATTTTTCATATGAAGGTATTGGGTGCTATAAGTCCCGTTATGACGAATTTTCACATATTTGCCATTTCCTCCTCTTCTGGTTGACTCAGTTACGGTACCATCGGCTGTAGCCATAATTGGCGTACCAACAGGTGCAGCATAATCGGTTCCTCTATGAGGTCTAACTTTATATCCGTAATAGCGTATCTTTCTTTTTAGATTATATCTAGATGATATTCTACTGAATTTCACAGGTGCCCTGAGAAAGGTTCTTCTAAGGTTGTTGGCTTCGTCATCAAAGTAATCTACAATATTTTTCAAAGAATCAGACTCGTATGCGAAGGCGTACAAAGGAGTTCCATTGTGTTCAAAATACGCAGCCTCTATTGGTTCTGCACCAGCATAAATGCTATCATTAATATACTTTTCCTTGTAAATGACCTTAAACTTATCTCCCTTCTGAAGTCTAAAGAAGTCTATAGTCCAGGCGTATATATCCGATAAGTTATTAGTGACATTGTAGTCTATTCCCTGAGCTAATATGGCCTCAGAAAGGGAAGTCTCTATAACACCTGCGGCTTCTCGCTTAACATAAGTTACCTCCTTCTTATCTTTAAATACATGCACAGAATCGCGAAAATCTACTACCGTGTAGTTTATCAAGTCATTTTGATAAATGAACACCTGTGCTTGTTCTAAAGAATCTTTTGATTTTAAAACCAGGTATGGCTTTCCCACTCTTATCTTTCTAACATCAAAAGTGTCGCGATATTTTTCTGAAACCTGGGCTATTTTAGGGTAGTCTACTTTATGATTTTGCATTAATTTTCCAAAACTATCCCCTTTTTTAACGGTGTCCTGAACCACTGTAAAATCGTCTATGGTGAAACCAAATTGTTTTTCTGGCAGAACCAATTCAGCTATCTCATTATCCGATTCAGAACTTGCTTTGGATATTGTCTTTTCCTCCTTGCAGGAAGTAAAAAAGACTGTAATCAAGATTGCGCCCCAAAATTTATACATACTCAGTTACTCTTTTTTTCAGGATTGAAGTGATGATCTACCCACTCTTTACCCCAATTATCTAATTCTTCTTTTGAATATAAACTTGGAAAAAACACTACATGCTGAAAACTTGGAGGTAAATATTCTTTCCAATTCGTACCTCCTGTTGCCTCTATTGAAGTATTATCTTGACTAAGATATCTATGGGCAGATCCCAAATGCATTAAAGGCCAGTTGATGTTTGCGTTTATATCCATAATTTTTAACGCTTCAATAAGCGCTTTATTATGCCTACTCTTCTCTGGCAAATTAAGGTATTTATGAAATATCGTATTGTTTTCTAATTGCTTTGCAATCCTTATAAAACGTGGTGTATATCTATACTCGAATTGCTTTAAGGTTAGTGTTTTCTCTCCCGTACGTAAATCTGTAGCTCCTTTCTTCCAGTAAATGTGCTCATAAAGGGATTCAATAGTTTCCGCATCAGTTAAACAGCCTTGTTCGGAAATGTGTACCAGATTTTCTAATGGTGTGGCATACAATTCTATCATCCTATACTGAGCAGATTGAAATCCACTTGCCGGTAATAACGCCATCCTGTACTGAAGAAATTGTTCTCTCTCCATACCCCGTATCATGATACTAAACGAAGAGATTAATGCCTTGTAGTAATTGTTTATTCGATTGAGTTTCTCAATAAAAAAACTAATCTTCTGAGATTTATCGTCAACTATTTGCTTTTCCTCATGCAGAATTAACTTAAAATACAACTCGGTAATTTGGTGGTACATGATAAAGATTTCCTCATCTGGAAAATGCGTCCGAGGAACCTGAAGACTTAATAGAGTATCTAGATGAATGTAATCCCAATACGTGAGGTACTTTTGATATAATAAGCCGTCTAAATAAGAGCTTATATCTTGCCCTGAATCCTTATATTTTTCTTTGAGTTTTAATATTTGGGATTCAATTTGCCCCTTACCTTCCATAGTACCCTTAATCCATTATGATTTCAAACTGGTGGGTTAGTCCGTTGTATCCATCTAAATCAGCCGTAATAGATCCTATTACTAAATCGGCTTTTATCCTAATTGGTATCTTATTACGGTCATTTGAGACCCAAAGAGACAAACTTTCTTGTTCTTTAAAAACTCTCCCGGATTGAACCAGAGGAATAAACTTTAAACATTCCACTTTGCCAAATTTAGTTTTAAGAATTTCTTTACCCAAATACTTTAGCTTAAAATTGAAAATTCCATCATCGTCATATAAAACTTTAAGGCCAAGGGATTCCCCTTCCACTAAATCCTCGAACTCATAATTGTCCCTTAAATAGTAAAAAGCAGATATCAAGTCCTGGACGCTATCGCCCACAGTGAAATTCATTTGGGTATTGTTCTTCTTATCATTCAGAATTGCTAGATCCTTACTATGGTCAAAATTTATTTCTACATCTTTGGTATAGCCTCCTTCGTTGATTTTTCTTATAAACTTGTATGGTTTCCCATCCTTTTTATCAAAATAACTTTCGTAGGTATCATCGACCTTAAAAAAAAGACTCGCAAAACCGGTAGTTTTTCCTTTTCCAACAACGTGGTAAACCGGAATGTTATCTACCTTATCCGACTTAAGATGCAAGGTGGCATAACTGGCATTCAATATTCCATAATGCACTCTAAATTTTAACCACTCCCCAGGCTTAAATGCTCTTTTAACTTTTTCCTTGTCTGCATCGTTCTCAAATGATTTCATAGAGGTGTACTGCCCACTAAGGGAAAAGGTAACTACTATTACTATGGAAAGGACAACTTTTTTCATAACCTTTTACTACTCAAAAATATCAAAAAGCCCTAAGACAAACATCTTATTAACAATATCTTAAACAAATATTATTCCAAAGTATTGTATCCAGCCATGTTAATCATGACCTCTATGCGAGGAGAATTCTTCAAATCTATTTAAACTCTTGAGTAGATCGTACCAGATTGACATGGCTTTTTAAGACCACGGAATAGGGCCAAAAAAAAAGCCCCGACGAGAATCGGGGCTTTTCCTAAATAACCAACCAAACTTTAAATTATGAAAAACCAATACTTAAAGTTATAAGGGAACCACCCCTTATTTGAAAACAAATTTAGCTCAATTAAACCTATCTAAAAAAGGTTTTAACTTTCTTTAACTAGCACCTTAACAATAATTAAGTATTCGTCTTCTTAATTTGGGAATATGTTAAGAAATTTTGCGTCTACAAGGTCCCTCGAGCCTCTTGTTCTCTTTCAATTGCCTCAAAAAGTGCCTTAAAATTTCCCTTCCCAAAAGACTTAGCGCCTTTTCTTTGGATTATCTCGATAAACATGGTTGGTCTATCTAATACAGGCTTTGTAAAAATTTGTAGAAGGTAGCCTTCGTCATCCCTATCTATTAATATTCCTAAGTCTTTGAGAGGCCCGAGTTCTTCATCAATCTCTCCTACCCTGTCAAGCACATCCTCGTAATAACTCGATGGCACCGTGAGAAACTCTACCCCCCTATCTCTAAGCGAAGAAACAGTCTCTATGATATTATTCGTAGCCATAGCCATGTGTTGAACTCCCGCACCATTGTAAAATTGAATGTATTCTTCTATTTGAGATTTCTTCCTTCCATCTGCAGGTTCGTTTATGGGAAATTTAATTCTCCCATTTCCATTACTCATCACCTTACTCATTAATGCGGTATACTCCGTTGATATATCTTTATCATCAAATGAAACTAATTGTGCAAAACCCATAATATTG
>CAZWPZ010000016.1:0-2214 GCA_964636005.1 uncultured Eudoraea sp. | reverse complement strand
AACGGTATCTTCCTGGTTAATGGGAGGCGTTGCTAGTTTATAAAGTATAAGTCAATCAACTGGGGAGTTCCACTCAAACATGTTGAAAATAAAAAACCAGTGCATTTGCACTGGTTTTTATCTATCTGTACTCGAGGCGGGACTTGAACCCGCACGGCCATAATGGCCATTGGATTTTAAGTCCAACGTGTCTACCAATTCCACCACTCGAGCCGGTGCTGTCCTCAAGGACAGGGCACAAAAAAACACATTTTCAGTGTTTTTCGAGCGAAAAACGGGATTCGAACCCGCGACCTCCACCTTGGCAAGGTGGCGCTCTACCAACTGAGCTATTTTCGCAAGACAATTAAGAACATCGCATCCTCTAATAGATGCGGACGCAAATTTAATACAATTATGTAAAACGCAAAGAACTTTCCTTTAAAAATACCATCTAATGAAACAGGGCTTGGATATGGCAGCAAAAGGTCTTCCATCAAGTGCTCCAAAGGGTTGGGTAATAGGTGTTCTAGGAAGTGGCTTTTTTACTCTTGGTTAGCATTCGTTTAATCTCGTTTAGTTTCATCAGGGCCTCCACTGGTGTAAGAGTATTGATGTCTAAATAGAGGAGTTCTTCTTTAATCTGTTCTAACAAAGGATCGTCTAGGTTAAAGAAACTCAATTGCAGGTCGTTGGGAACGGTTTGCAATTTCTCTGTTAGTTCTTCACTGGAATGCGATTTTTCTAGCTTCTTTAATATTTTTTCAGCTTTTTTTATTACCTGCCCGGGCATCCCTGCCATACGTGCCACATGGATTCCGAAACTGTGCTCACTACCTCCAGGCACTAATTTTCGTAAAAACAAGACCTGGTCCTTGACTTCTTTTATGGAAACATTAAAGTTTTTTATTCGATCAAAGGTATTGACCATTTCGTTTAATTCATGGTAGTGTGTGGCAAATAGCGTCTTGGCCCTTGCCGGATGTTCGTGAAGGTACTCCGAGATGGCCCAGGCAATAGATATCCCATCATAGGTGCTCGTTCCCCTTCCTATTTCGTCTAAAAGAACCAGGCTTCGTTCCGATAGATTGTTTAATATAGAGGCAGTTTCATTCATTTCTACCATAAAGGTAGATTCTCCCATGGAGATGTTGTCACTGGCGCCCACTCTGGTAAAAATTTTGTCAACCAAACCAATTCTGGCTTCCTCCGCTGGGACAAAACACCCCATTTGCGCCAAAATTACGATTAGGGCGGTCTGTCTGAGGATGGCAGATTTACCACTCATATTCGGACCAGTAATCATTATGATTTGTTGGGTTTCCCTGTCAAGGAATAAATCATTTGGGATATACGTCTCTCCCAGAGGCAGGTTTTTTTCAATTACCGGGTGACGGCCGTTTTTAATATAAAGCTCGGTACTATCATTTAAAGTAGGTTGTGTATACTTGTTTTCATTTGCTAACTGCGCAAAACCACATAAACAATCCAGAGTAGCCGCAACACGAGCATTCTCTTGTACGACTTCAATATATTCCTGAAGATAGACTACCAATTGTGAAAACAACTGCTGCTCCAGTTGCAGTATCCTTTCTTCTGCACCCAAAATTTTTGTCTCGTATTCTTTAAGTTCTTCGGTTATATACCGTTCTGCATTGACTAAGGTTTGTTTTCGGATCCACTCTTCCGGAACCTTATCCTTGTGTGCGTTTCGAACTTCTATATAATATCCAAAGACATTGTTGGAGGCAATCTTAAGAGAAGTGATTCCCGTACGCTCAGTTTCACGTTCCAACATTTTCGCCAAATGATTCTTACCGCTATGGGCAAGATTCTTTAATTCATCCAGTTCTGAAGAATAGCCTTCAGCTATTACATTACCTTTTAAAATATTGGCGGGCGCCTCCTCCTGAAGCATTTCTTTTATTCTGTTACGTAATTCGTCACAAGGGTCTATGGTATTTCCCAGAGTTTCTAACTCTTTTAGAGAGCTATTTAGGAGGGTCTGCCGAACGGGAACCATTACTTCTAGAGAATTTTTTAGCTGTACCGTTTCTCTAGGACAAATTTTACCTGTTGCCACTTTGGAGATGAGGCGTTCTATATCCGACATTTGTTTGATACTACCTTGCAGTTTAAGCAAGACAGATTCTGAAGAAACAAGATGAGCAACTATTTTGTGTCGGTTTCGTATTCGCTCCAAATTCTTTAAAGGAAGAGCCAGCCAGCGCTTTA
>CAZWPZ010000015.1:0-11960 GCA_964636005.1 uncultured Eudoraea sp. | reverse complement strand
ACAAAAGGCTTTTGGGCAAGAGTTGCCAGGATAATCCTTAGAAATAGAATACTTATTTTATTTCTTATTACTCTCCTCACAATAGCCTTGGGGTTTCAGTGGGAGAATATGCGTTTTTCGAGCAATGAGGCAAATCTTTTACCAGATGAACATCCAATGAACATCCAATACGAGGCCTTTTTGGATAAATTTGGTGAAGAAGGCAATATTGTTGCAATTGCCATAAAGGATGATAGAATAAAAAACGTCTCTGACTTTAATAGTTGGAATACCCTAAGCAAGAAATTAGATGCTTTTCCGGAGGTAGATTACGTCATATCAACAGACAACTTACGGGAACTTGTTATGGACCGTGAGAATAATAAGTTTATTCTTGAACCATTTTTAGAACGAGCACCTACTACCAATGCCGAAGTGGATAGTCTGTTGACGCATTTATACAATGAAATGCCATTTTATGAAGGTCTGCTCTTTAATAAAGAAACAGGAACCATCAGAACACTGGTTTATTTAGACAAAGACATTGTAAACACCTCTGTTCGTAAAGTATTTATTCTAAAGGATTTGTCGAATCTCTTAAACGATTTCGAAGAAGAATCCGGTTTAGATGTCAGAGTCTCTGGCATGCCTTACATAAGGACCTTGAATGCACAGAATATTATTGATGAAATTGGAGTGTTTATTGGGGCTGCCTTACTCGTTACTTCTTTAATATTCTTTTTCTTTTTCAGAAGTGTCCGAGCGACCTTTATTTCTATGTGTGTTGTTATCATAGGTGTTATGTGGGCCTTTGGAGTTTTGGGTCTCCTACAATACGAGATAACTGTTTTGACTGCTCTTATACCTCCTCTAATTATCGTTATCGGTATTCCAAATTGTATTTTCTTAATAAACAAGTACCAACAAGAGGTAAAAAAGCACGGAAATCAGGGATTGGCATTACAACGGGTTATTTCAAAGATTGGAAATGCAACTTTAATGACCAATGTAACCACAGCATGTGGCTTTGCTACTTTTATTATTACAGATAGTAAGCTTCTAACCGAATTTGGTATTGTGGCTTCCATAAACATCATTGGTATATTCATACTTTCCTTATTAATCATACCTATTGTTTATAGCTTTATGTACCCCCCTAAGACAAAGCACCTAAAACATTTAAACAAAAAATGGATTGATGGTTTTGTCAATTGGATGGAAAGAATTGTTCGAGAAAAAAGAATAACGGTGTATATCGTCTCTATTTTGGCTCTGATACTAAGTATTATAGGTATGTATCAAATAGACATTTCTGGAAGCCTTATAGAGGATATGCCAAAAAAGACCGAATTCTTTAGAGATATACAATTTTTTGATGAAGAGTTTAATGGGATTATGCCTATTGAAATTGTAATTGATACGGAAAGAAAAAAAGGAGTTCTGAAGCCCAGTACCCTCAAGAGAATGAATAGTTTGCAAGACTTCATTGAAGAGACGCCCGAATTATCTAAGCCCTTATCCGCTGTTAATCTGGTGAAATACTCTAAGCAAGCTTTTTACAACGGAATACCTAAGTATTATCAACTTCCGACTTCTCAAGAGAATACGTTTATAATGGATGTTGCTAAGAATTCTGGCGGTAATCAGAACTTATTGGAGAATTTCGTTGATAGTACCGGACAGATTGCACGTATCACAACTTTTATAAAAGATGTGAAGACCGAAAGAATGGAGGAAATTGAAAAATCCCTACTACAAGAAATAAACAAGACTTTTCCAGAGGATCGATACCATGCATATCTGACCGGAAAAGCACTATTATTTCTAAAGGGAACCAAGTATTTAGTTAAAAACCTTGTTCTATCACTCTCTTTAGCAATTGGGCTAATTGGTTTATTCATGGCCTATCTGTTCCGTTCCTTTAGGATGATCGCCATTTCTCTTATTCCCAATATATTACCTTTAGTAATAACGGCTGGGGTCATGGGCTTTGCCGGAGTACCAATAAAACCTTCCACAATATTAGTATTCAGTATTGCCTTTGGTATTTCCGTGGATGATACCATCCACTTTTTAGCAAAATACAGGCAAGAACTCATTGCAAATAAATGGCGTATTCAAAAATCCGTATATGCCGCATTAAGGGAAACTGGGGTAAGTATGTTTTATACATCCATAGTATTATTTTTTGGGTTCTCAGTATTTATAATCTCCAGCTTTGGTGGTACGGTTGCCTTAGGCGCACTTGTTTCGGCTACCCTCCTTTTTGCCATGTTGGCCAATTGATTTTATTACCTTCTTTGCTTCTATCACTGGAACGCAGCATCGCCAATAAGAAAGTTCTTAAAGAACCACAAATTGATATTTTAACGGAAGAAGGATTCGAAGAAAAACCGACAACGAATAATTAAATAATACGCTCTAGCCTTTTAACCCTTTTATTCTAGAATTTTTTTTTGGAAAAGTTATCTTTGCCATTCAAAATAATATGCAATTTTAAATGAGCTCAAGAAGTATTAGGGAATTACTGGAAATTACTCCTGAAGGACAAAAAGTAATTGTAAAAGGATGGGTGAGGACTTTTCGTAGTAACAGGTTTATTGCTCTTAATGATGGATCTACAATTAATAATATTCAATGTGTAGTAGATTTTGAAAACTTGGGAGGAGAACTTCTAAAAAAAATTGCTACCGGAGCCGCTATTGAGGTTCAAGGGCTACTTGTAGAGAGTCAGGGCAGGGGCCAAAATGTTGAAATTCAAGTCGAAGACTTGTTGGTCCATGGCGTAGCCGACCCAGAAAGTTATCCCATACAGCCAAAGAAACACTCCATGGAGTTTTTAAGGGAGCAGGCACATTTACGAATACGAACGAATACGTTCTCTGCCGTAATGCGTGTAAGATCTGCCTTGGCCTTCGCCATACATGATTATTTTCAAAAAAATGGGTTTTACTATTTCCATGCTCCTATCATAACTGGTTCCGATGCAGAAGGAGCTGGAGAAATGTTTAGGGTGAGCACTCTTGATCCCAAGGCAACTCCCAAGACCGAAGATGGTGAAATAAACTATAAAGAAGATTTTTTTGGCAAGGAAACCCATCTTACCGTTTCCAGTCAGTTGGAACCTGAAGCATACGCCATGGGCTTGGGAAAGGTATATACTTTTAATCCAAATTTTAGAGCAGAAAATTCAAACACATCCAGACATCTCACTGAATTCTGGATGATAGAACCAGAAAGGGCGTTTTTTGATTTACAGGATAATATGGATCTCGCTGAAGAGTTTATAAAAAGCATCATTTCCTATATCCTGAAAAACTGTAAAGATGATTTAGACTTCCTTGATAAACGGCAGCAAGACGAAGAAAAACACAAACCTATGGCCGAGAGAAGTGACATGAGCCTGATGGAACGTCTCAACTTTGTCGTAGAAAATGATTTTAAAAGAATCTCTTACACAGAAGCTATTGTGATTTTACGAAATAGTAAACCGAATAAAAAGAAAAAATTTCAATATGTCATTGAAGAATGGGGAGCAGATTTACAAAGTGAACATGAACGTTATTTGGTTGAAAAACACTTTAAGTGTCCTGTGATTCTGTTTGATTATCCTGCCAAGATCAAGGCCTTCTATATGCGTCTTAATGAAGATGGTAAAACCGTAAGAGCAATGGATATTTTATTTCCCGGAATTGGCGAAATTGTTGGAGGATCACAGAGAGAAGAACGTCTGGATGTATTGCAGGAGAAAATTAAGGAAATGGGAATTGATGCCAAAGAGTTGTGGTGGTATTTAGATCTAAGAAAATTTGGCAGTGCAGTACACAGTGGATTTGGGTTAGGATTTGAAAGAATGGTTCAATTTGCAACCGGCATGGGTAACATTAGAGATGTTATTCCCTTTCCGCGTACACCTCAAAATGCGGAGTTTTAGACCTCTATATTCAATTTTTTAATTGTTAACTTTATCCGAGGAAAAGTACAACTGGAAATGCTAAAACAACACTTACAGTTTAAATTATCACAAAAACTTTCTCCTCAACAGATACAGTTGATGAAATTGATTCAATTGCCCACGCAGGCTTTTGAACAAAGACTTAAACAGGAATTAGAGGAGAACCCTGCATTAGAGAGTGGAAAAGAGGAAAAAAATAGCCTGGAGGACGAATTTGACAGTAGCCTGGAAGAGGATAGTGGAATAGAAGAAATATCTACAGACGATATTAACATAGACGACTATCTTAGCGATGACGAGATTCCTGACTATAGAACACAGGCTAATAATTATAGTTCTGATGACGAGGATAAAAGCATCCCTTATGCTGCAGGTATTTCGTTTAATCAATACTTGCTTAACCAGTTAAACACCTTATATATTAGTGATCAGGATTGGGCTATAGCGGAGTTTCTTGTAGGTAGTGTTGACGAAAGTGGCTACATAAGAAGACCCTTAGCGGATATTGCAGACGATTTAGCATTTACTCAAAATATTTATGCAGAGGAAAAGGATGTTGCCAGGGTTCTTGAAATTGTGCAAGAACTTGACCCACCCGGCGTCGGTGCCAGATCTTTAGACGAGTGCCTTATTCTACAATTAAAACGAAAAGAACCTAGCCCATCAATCGATCTTGCCATAGAGATACTTGAAAAGTCTTTCGATCATTTCATCAAAAAGCACTACACCAAACTAAATCAAAAGCATAATTTAAAAGAAAATGAACTAAAAGATGCTATTTCGGAAATTGAGAAGTTAAACCCAAAACCGGGTGGATCTTATGCCGGAAGTAACAAAATAATAGAGCATATAGTTCCAGATTTTGCAATTAGGATTACAGATGGAAATCTTGAATTAAGTCTTAATGGGCGTAATGCTCCAGAGCTTCATATCTCGAAAGAATACAATAATATGTTGGCAGGTTATAAGAGTGCCAAAAATAAATCGAAGTCTCAGAAAGATGCAGTTATGTTTATCAAACAAAAACTGGATGCGGCAAAATGGTTTATTGATGCCATAAAGCAAAGGCAACAAACTCTGTTTATCACCATGAATTCTATCATGCAATATCAAAAGGAATATTTTTTGACTGGGGATGAAAGGAAACTTAAGCCTATGATATTAAAGGATATTGCGGATGACATTCAAATGGATGTATCTACTGTTTCCAGAGTAGCCAACAGCAAATATGTAGACACACCATACGGCACCAAGCTTATTAAAGAATATTTTTCAGAATCCATGAAAAATACAGAGGGCGAAGATGTTTCAACCAAAGAAATAAAAAAGATTTTAGAGACTGTTATAGGCAATGAAGAAAAAAGTAAACCCCTGACCGATGATAAACTGGCTCGTCTTTTAAAGGAAAAGGGGTATCCTATTGCCAGAAGAACGGTTGCTAAATACCGGGAGCAATTAGGTATTCCCGTGGCACGCTTAAGAAAACAGATATAATGACGCTCTTCTACAGGAGTATTTCTATTTTATTTCATCCAATTTTTGCTCCTATAGCTGGAGCCATTGCCTACTTTGTAGTTACCCCAAAATACAGTCCGACAGCGCTACAAAGTGGTATTCTATTACCTGTTATAATACTAACAGTAATAATACCCATTATCTGCTTTGTTATGCTCAAAAACTTAAACCTTGTACGATCTCTCTTTCACCTGAACCTAAGTGAAAGGAAGTATGTCCTCCTTATTTTTATAGTTATCCTTTTAATGCTCATTATTAAGGTTATTCCTAACAATTATGTCTTAGAGATCTACTATTATTTTATAGGGCTGTTAACCGCAGTTATGAGTTGCTTTTTCCTATTATTCCTAAGGTTCAAAGTAAGCCTTTACGTTGTGGCTATTACCAGTTTTTTAATGTATCTCATTGAACTCAGCGTACATTTCGAAAAAAATATTGTTGTCGCAATAAGCCTGTTTACTTTAATAAGCGGCCTTGTAGGTACGTCGCGTCTTATGTTTTATGAGCATTCAAGAAAAGAAGTTCTTTCCGGGTTTGTGGTAGGTATTATTTCTCAACTGATAACTATCGAGTTTTGGATATAGTACTATAGAATATAGAATATAATTCCCAGACGCAAGGGTGTAAACCCTACAGGGTCCCCATCCACAGTTGTAATGTCATTTTTGAAGAGCGTATTTAGAGCGTAATATACATGAACATTAAAGGTGCTATACCCGACATTCAACATAACCCCATATCTAAACCGGTCTATATCGTTGTTTTGAAAGGCAATTTTTCCTTCATCAGACACAAACTTAGAGCGACTTCCTAATACGTATCCAAGTTTCATCCCAGTATAAATTCGCCAAAACTTATACTCCGTTGGTGTGGACGTTCTCCACCGAAATTCAATAGGAAATTCTAAAACGTGGGTATCGATCTTATTTCTTTTATAAGAAGCATCTCTTGGCAAAACCGTATAAGTAGTTCCCTCCGCACTTTGCTGTGCAAACAAGTTGGTATAATAGGTATTGTAGGCATATCCAAAACCTATACCCAATCCCACATTCCTCCTACTATTCAACGGCAAATCCTTGATAAAACCTCCCATAAGACCATATGAAAAATTTCTTTGCGTAACGTTTTGTGGTTTATTCAGTACCAAATTATAAGTGATCCCCAAATAAAACTGATCCTCTAAATATTTATAATCGATATCCTGATCTGTCGTTTGTGAATAAACTACACCACAGAGAAGAATGAAATAAATAATTACAGGATAACGCATAAATCTAAGGTACTTAATAAATATAAATTTCAAGTCATAAAAAAACGCTTCAAATACCTTTGAAGCGTTCTAACTATCTATTTAAGATTGATACTTTTACTGCAAATTTCTAAAGGCGTCCCCTTCAAAAGTTGTATAGTTAACTTTTAAAGCATTTACCTTACGCAACTCTTGCTTGATATCCGAGATAAGACCCATATTTGCGTTCCTATCTACTTTAAGCGCAGTTGTAAGTACATTCTGGAGTTCTTGAGGCTTTTTTGCTCTCTCCTGAAGTATAAAATCACCAACCTCAGAGACATCTGCAAACTTATCATTTAATTGAATTTTCGGCTCGGTACCAAAAACCTTCTGATATTCTCTTGTTGGTTTTCCTACATAAATATACAGGACCCTATCCTTCTTCTCCAATTTCTTTACCTCACTTGCGTTTGGCAATACATTGTCGACCATTAATGAACTATCCTTCATAACCGTTACTGTCATGAAAAAGAACAGTAGCATAAAGACAATGTCTGGCAAGGATGCAGTTGATACCGCTGGCAAATCACCTTCCTTTTTCTTATTAAATTTAGCCATAGTTTTCTCTTTATGTTTTAGTTACTTGTCGAAGTTTCTGCCTCAGATAGTTTTTGAGGGAATAACTCCTGAATTTTCTTTACTTTCTCCTTAAGTTCCTCTCGAACACTAGAAGGCGTTTCCGGATTTAGATACTCTGCTTCCATATCTGTAAAGTCAGCACCATATAATCTTTGGGCCTCTCTATTTCGCAACGCATTATAGGCTCCTACTAATTCGTTTTGAACTGTAATATAGGTACCATATTGTGTTTCTCTATCGTTCTTAAGGGATATAATCGCTTTGGAAGGATTATCCGAAGAACTCTCATCCTTTGCGCCTTTACAATAGTTGCAAGTCCCGTCTCCCCCATTGTCTAAAAAGGCAATGGTTCTTTCTTTTAGATCTTTAAGATTTAGAAGTTCTTCTTCAACTAAAAGCTGACCGTCTTTATTGATATTTACGGTAAAGATGTTCTTCTGCTTAATTATTACGTTGTCCTCTGGCGGCTCCATTGGCGGTAACATCCTATCCAGTCCGGCATCCGTTTCAATAGTAGTAGTAACTAAGAAAAAGATAAGTAACAAGAAAGCAATATCTGCCATAGATCCTGCATTAACTTCTGGTGGTCCTCCTCTTCTAGGCATAGCGTTATATTTATTTATTAGTCATTTTCTTAAATCCTCCATATAGCATAGAACCTACTGCGATAATCACTAATAGGAAAAATACATTAAGACCTGTACCTATTCTCTTTACGGTAGTCTCAGAAGTTTCAATACCTCTACTAGCCATTTCCTCTAAATTGATATCAGAACCATCTGATAAGACATAAGAAATAATAACCACTAATAAAAAGCCACCGACAACCATTAGGGTTTTCTTTAAGCTTTTAGGGTTTGAAAATAAGTTTTTAAGCGTAAAAAGTAGACTAACCGCAACTGCAATCGCCAAAAGAAGGTAGGTAATTATGAACATAAAGTTCATCGCCCCACTATTCACCGCTTCCGATGCAGGTACATCCCTGCCAGGAAGTTGGTACCACAAGATCGCTGATAAGACACCCAAGACTATCAATACTATTTTAATTACTTTACTCATAATATGAAATTTTAGGGGTGAAAATTATTTTTTATGATCTACCAGCATATCGATCAAAGTGATCGAAGAATCTTCCATGTCATTAACAATACTGTCTATTTTAGCAATGATGTAGTTATAGAAAATTTGAAGAATAATCGCAGTTATCAGACCAAATACCGTAGTCAATAACGCCACTTGTATATCTCCTGCAATTAAAGAAGCACTAAGGTTACCTACTGCACTAATCTTTTGGAATGCCTGAATCATACCAATTACTGTACCCATGAAACCAAGCATAGGAGCAATCGCAATAAACAAAGATAACCAAGAGACATTTTTCTCTAATTGACCCATTTGAACTCCTCCATAAGCAATTACCGCTTTTTCAGCAGATTCAATACTTTCATCTGCTCTGTCTAAGCCTTGATAATAAATAGAAGCAACTGGTCCTTTTGTGTTTCTGCAAACTTCTTTTGCGGCTTCAACACCACCTGAAGAAAGAGCATCTTCCACTTTTTGCTTAAGTTTTGTAGTGTTTGTGCTAGCCATATTCAAATAAATGATTCTTTCAATAGCTACTGCCAGACCTAAAATCAAACATAATAATACGATACCCATGAAACCAGCACCACCTTGTATAAATTGTTCTTTAAGAACTTGTGTAAATCCTTTAGTGCTTTCCGCTGCTCCATCATCCTGCAACATTACTGCCATCGTAGCCATTGATGATGATAGATTGGTAACTACTACGTTTGCTTTTGCGCTTACCGTATTTGTACTTAAAACAAATAGCCCAGCCATTGCCAGGATCGAGAATAATCTTTTCATTTCTTTCAAACTTAAATTTAGTTAGTTAATAGGGTTAAAGATAAAAAAAAAATGCAATTAAAAAATTAAAAGTTACTACTTCTAAATTGTCTGAGAGATATTAAAATATCCACAGCTTGCATGTAAGACTTAAATAAAACGCAGTTCTTCTTTAGAATCTTGAACTGCATGAAACATTTAGGTCTCTTGCAGAGAGGAAGGGATTCGAACCCTCGATACACTTTTGGTGTATACACACTTTCCAGGCGTGCGCCTTCGACCACTCGGCCACCTCTCTAAGTCCCTTATTTCAGGGCGGGCAATAAACAAAAAAAATTTAGTTTAAAAAAACTTTAAGACCATATTTTAAGTCAATTCTCCACGGAGTGAAGTTTCGAAAATTGTTTGGAATGATTTTTTGGATACACCACTCCCCAGAAGATACATTAACTTGGTTATGGCTGCTTCCGTAGTAATGTCTCCCCCATTTATAACATCTAACTTTTTTAACCCTTCACTGGTCTTATAACTACCCATTAGTACAGAACCACCAGAACACTGCGTTACATTTACTATATAGATGCCCATTTTAATAGCTCTTTTGAGCTCTTGGAATAACCAATCATCGGTAGGGGCATTGCCAGCACCATAAGTCTCCAAAACAAGCGCCTTGAGATCTGGTGTGTTAATTATTCCATGTAATAACTTCTGATTAAATCCAGGAAACAACTTTAATACGGCAACATTAGAATCCATATACTTGTGCACCTTGAGTTTTTTATTCCCTTTAAGATTTAATAAGGCATTCGTATTAATTCTTAGATGTACTCCTGAGGTAGCTAGTGGTGGAAAGTTTGGAGAATCAAAGGCCTTAAAATGCTCTGCATTAATTTTAGTCGTTCTATTAGCTCGATAAAGTTTATACTCAAAATACAAACAAACCTCCTTTAGTACGGGACGCCCATTTTCTTTCAGAGCGGCAATCTGTATGGAGGTAATAAGATTTTCTTTGGCATCTGTCCGCAAGTCCCCTATAGGTAATTGGGACCCCGTGAATATCACAGGTTTCGCAAGATTCTCCAGCATATAACTTAAGGCCGAAGCAGTGTAACTCATGGTATCACTGCCGTGCAATATTACAAAACCGTCAAAATTAGAATAGTTCTGTTCTATAATACTCGCGATGTCTACCCAATAATTTGGCTTCATATTAGACGAATCAATAGGCCGATCAAAGGAGACGCTATTAATGATGCAATCTAACTGACCAAGTTCGGGAATACTCTTCTCTACCTTACTAAAATCAAAAGGAATTAAGGCTCCGGAGTTGTAATCCTTTACCATACCAATAGTACCACCCGTATATACTAATAATACTCTAGATTTATTTTCCATAATCCCATTTTTACCTTTGATTTAGGCTATACTCCAAATACCTCTTTTGAGTTTTGTGTGGTCTTAGCTACAATCTCTGAATAGTCCATATTGTAAACCATTGCCAATTTTTCTATGATGTGTTTTAAGTAAGACGCTTCATTTCGTTTACCTCTGTAGGGTACCGGAGAGAGGTATGGGGCATCCGTTTCCAACACGATATGTCGCAGGTCTATTTTATCTAAAAAAGTATCTATTTTACCGTTTTTAAAGGTAACCACTCCGCCAATTCCCAGTTTCATATTAAAGCCAATTGCCCGTTCTGCCTGTTCTAAATTTCCGGTAAAACAATGAAATATACCAAATAGCTTTTCATCTTTCTCCTCTTCTAGTACTTCAAATATTTCATCAAAGGCTTCACGACAATGAATTACAATAGGCAGTCTATATTCTTTGGCCAATTGAATCTGTGTCTTAAAGGCCTGCTTCTGTTCCTCTAAAAGGGATTGATCCCAATATAAATCTATGCCAATTTCTCCAATTGCATAAAAAGATCTCGACTTCAAAGTATCTTTTACATGTTGGAGCTCTTCCTGAAAATTTTCCTTTACGTGCGTAGGGTGTAGTCCGGTCATTAAAAACATATGCTCGGGATACGCCTTTTCTAAGTCGTACATGGCAGCAGTGTACGTAGAATCAATCGCAGGGATAAAAAATCTTTGAATCCCTTGAGATAAAGCTCTCTGAATAACTTCATCTCTATCTTCCTCAAAAGCCTCGCTGTATAAATGAATATGGGTATCTGTAATTATCATGGTACAAAAATAGGATTATCTTTGGCAAAAATTTACTATGGCTAAGCTTAAAAAGATCCTATCCAAGAAGGGTTACACAAGAATTCCACTTGTGGTAACTGCAAGCAATCATTTAGAAGTTCTGGCTGTTTTAAATGGTGTTAAAGGAAGATTTATATTGGATACCGGTGCTTCCAACACCTGTGTAGGATTAGATAAAACAGATTTCTTCCACCTTATATCGTCTGATTCAGAAATAAAAGCTGCCGGTGCCGGTGCTGAAAATATGGTAACTAAAGTTTCCTACAGGAATCTACTAAAGCTCGGTGGCTGGAAAAACAAAAAGCAAGAAGTTGTTTTATTCGACCTTTCTCACGTGAATAATGCATTAGTTGCTCACAACGCACAAGCCGTCGACGGCATTATTGGCGCCGATATCCTGATAACCTCTAAAGCTATTATAGATTATTCCAAGCGATGTCTTTACTTGAAAAAATAGCCCTAAAGTTCCAAAGCCTTTTTCACATCACCATCCATCAATAATTCGGTAGGACTTTCCAGAGCTTCTTTTATTGCAACAAGAAATCCTACAGATTCCCGACCATCGATTATTCTGTGATCATAG
>CAZWPZ010000014.1:0-2600 GCA_964636005.1 uncultured Eudoraea sp. | reverse complement strand
ACGTTAATATTCGTACTGTTGTCAATATTGATGTTTCTTTTACTTCGGTCCACATCTCTCGTTCTGTTTCCAGAGTTATTGCCAATATTATCCCTGGAACGATTGCCATTATTGTTCTTGATATCCGAAGTTCTCTTATTTGCCTGTCCAGTAGAAGGTCTGCTTACATCTCTGGTGCTTTTATCTCTGCTAATACTCCTATCATTTGTAGAAGGCTTGTTGGTACTTCTGTTTGTACTCCTATTTGGTGTAGAGGCTCTATTGGTAGTCGATGGTCTGGTACTTCTATTAGTCGATTTATTATGACCGCCATTTATAGATCTAGAGTTATTCCTGCTAGCCGGTGGCCTGCTCACAGATCTATTGTGACTTGCACCTCCTCTGGACATGCTTCGGCCACCACCTCGTGAGGCACCATGTCCCATTCTTTGAGCGTTTAAGGAATCTATTGGTAACAGTAATACAAATAGCATTACAATTAGTGCGGAACCTATTTTTAAACTAATATTTGGTGTATTCATTTGTAATTTTTTAAAGTTATGATCTAGGACTTTTCTAAAATATCAATGAGTTTGGCGCTTTGGGGAGGTAAAAACTCAAATACTGTATTTGGAATCGTCGGATTAATTTCCCATTCTTCAAAAACGGACTCAACTCGCAGAATACGTTCTCCTTTTTGTAGAATTACGAATCGCTTTGGCAGATTCCAATTGCTACTGGAAACCCATAATTGAAAATTCATTGTATCGTTTAAGGCCCTGATATAGTAACATTCTTCTCCGTCAATAACCGATTTGCCCAAAAATTCTAACGTATCAAATTCCTCAAGGATATCATCCGTAAAGGACGGGTAGAAAAAATCTGCAGCCGGGAATTGAAAGTTAAAACGCTGGTGCATAGTATCTATCATTTCTATGGTATTTTCTGGAGCTTCCAGCGTAACATAGTTGTTCTCGTCAAACGAATAAAAACTGGCAAAAGCCCCATCATACCAAAATCCTTTCCGACCCTTGTCTCCCGACTTTTGATACACTAATTTGTTCGGTCCACTCATGCTAACATGACTGATACTATAATCGCTGACTATCTTACTGTTATAGTCTTTCCTGTCTGTAGTAGTCTCCAGTGTGAAGGTTACAGATTCTAACTCACCTATGATATCGGCCATCCTATCTAAAATAAAGACTGCTGTAGAATCAATAGATCTGTTTTGCTGACTCCATCCCACTAATGGGAGTGTATATACTAGAAGGAGTAAAAACTTTTTTCTAATCATGGTACTTGTATTGGTAGTGTTTCGTATGAGCAAGTGCAGGAAGCCTAACAGGTTTGTTCTTTAAAAAATAACAGAACATCTTTGGTCTAATTTTAAAGCTTATATACCTTGAGGTTTGAGAGCAACTAGCAATTTTTGTTCCTACCAAGATATTAAAAAATCTGCAATGATTTTGTTCTCGATAGGAATTAAAATAATACCACACTTAGACAATTCATTAAAGTCCAATAAGAGCAGGTAAGAGGTGTTATTTTATATTAGGAATCAATACGTAATGCTATCCGATGCAATCTCTGGTAGTTCATAATTTCCGTATTCGACCACTAGTGCACCATCTAGAAGACTGTCTGTTCCGGTTCTGTCTATACCCGGATGGAAGAGATATACTTTTCTTAATGCGCTGAGGTTTTCTAATTTTTCTAAGTTATCTACTGGAAAGGAGGTGTAAGATAGGTTAATACTTCTAAGCTGTTTCAGGTCTTGAATTTCCTGGATAGTATCCCCAGTTAGAGCAGTGTGATCTACCTTTAATAGGGTCAGGTTTGGTAAGGTTTTTAATCTTTTCCAAATCGCATCCGAGATTTGAGTGCCACCCAAATCAAGAATAGCTATTTGAGGCGCTATACTTAAAAGTATCGCAAAATCATTGTCTGAAAAATCAGGCTGGTTTAAAGCAGAGACCTTTAAATAATTGGTGTTTTTACTTATAAGCTCGACATGTAAGCCTATCTCCCTAACTTTTTGAATACTATCATGAGGTGCAGGGTCCACAAGAGCTTCCGGATAATCGGTTACTATTTTCCTATGAAGGTAGGTGTCAAAGAGATCTTTGGGCAACTCTAATTCTCCTATGGTTTGATCATATGGTAAACCCTTTTCTATCCATTTCTGCAGTATTGCGATGTCTTCTTTGGAAGGTTGCCTTTTCCCATCTGGAGGCATATGTTTATCATCGGTTTTTGGAAGTAACATTCGTAAAAGCAATTCACTTTTCTCTGGATTTTGGGAATGAACTACAGGGCCGTTTTCGCCTCCTATCAAAAGACTTTCTTGTGAAGTTACTACCAAATCGCCCTTGGCTTTTTTCGAATTGTGACAACTCGCACAATGGTTGTAAAGCAAGGGTTCAACGACATCCGAATAAAACAATGCTGTTTCCCAGTTTTCTTCAGTCAGGAGGATATCTTTTTCTTCTATAACCGTATATCCCAAAGCAGATTTTAGGGAATTGGGAAGTGGTTCTACTAAATAATCTTCTCCATGGGTTATGGTGCCTCCCAGATGTCCCGTAAAAGAGACTAGGACAAAAAATGCTAAAGAAAGA
>CAZWPZ010000013.1:0-7931 GCA_964636005.1 uncultured Eudoraea sp. | reverse complement strand
ACAAAAAACATCACGTTTTCCATACCTTGCTGAAACTTCAGTTTTTTCAGAGTTTCCTCGTCTCCATTAACAACGGAGTTTAACATAATAATATCCGGCTTTTGGGAGGTGGCAGTTTCGAAGAGGTTGTCCGGATTGGCCTCCATAACCTTATATCCCCTTGCAGATAAGACATCAGTAAGCGTTTTTACTGCGGATACATCATCGTCTACTACGAGCACCTTTTTCTTGGAGACTCCCTGTTCTAATAATTCATCGACTTCATGAAATAATTTTTCCGTATCTATTGGCTTGGTCAGGTACCGATCTACACCTATTCGCAGCCCCCTTTCTTTATCCTGAACAATAGAGAGAATAATGATTGGGATGTCCATGGTTGCCGGATCATTTTTAAGTACCGCTGCAACGTCGAACCCGTTTATCTCTGGCATCATTACATCCAGAATTATCAGATCGGGCTTGCTTATCCGCACCATGTCTAGTGCTGCTTTTCCATTAGCTGCTTCTTTAACCTGGTACCCCGCTTCTCCCAGTTCCTGTCTTAGCAAGGAGCGTATGGGTGTATCGTCGTCTACCACCAAAATAGTAGGAGTATCCTTTAAGTTCTTTAAGGAGGTATGTTTGATCTGCTTTTTAAGGCTCTTTAAAATCCGGTCTAGTTGCATGGGTTGTTGTGACCCTGCATCTCCAATTGTAGGAATAGAAAAGAAGAACGTACTACCAACGTTGTACTCGCTATTTAACCAAATAATGCCACCATGATGTTCTATTATTTCCCTACAGATAGGTAATCCTAAACCGGTACCTTGGGGTTTATCGGTTAAGGTATCACCGGCTTGTCTGAAGCGTTCGAATATTTTATGACGATCTTCATCTGCTATACCAATACCTGTATCTTGTATTTCAAAAATTACCTGCCCCTTATCTTCGTAGGCATCTATAGTAACCTTCCCTTTTTCAGTAAATTTTACTGCATTGGACAGCAGGTTAATAACCACTTGGATTAGTTTGTCCTCATCCCCACTGACTAATGGCAGATTATCTGGAATGTTCTTGTGTAGTTCTAAGTTTTTCTCTGCAAATAAGCTGGAGGTTGCCGATACGGCACGACCAATAACATCCTGTAAAAAAATGGGTTTAAAGTTCCACTCCATTCTACCGGATTCAATTTTAGCTAAATCGAGTACATCATTAATCAAACTAGTCAATCGTTCCCCTTCGGATACCACTACATTCAGGTTTTCACTAACCTGTTTCATGGTACGCTTAATTTTTTGATCCTCGACTTTAACCGCTGGGAAAATTTTATCTTCTAATCGCTTCCGAATAATTTTGGCGAAACCTAAAACAGATGTTAAGGGAGTTCTTAGTTCATGACTTACCGTAGATAAAAAAGCACTTTTGGCCTCGTTTGCATCTTCCGCTTTAGCTTTGGCTTCTTTTGCCTCTTCAAAAAGTTCGGCATTGTGCAGGGCGACCCCAACATTGATAGCTATGGTATTTAACAGACGTTTGTCTTCCTCATTAAACCTGCTTTCCTGTTCCGTACTTTGTACACTTAATACACCTATTATTGCGTCTTCTACGGGAATTGGCACTCCCAGATAGGAGACGGCCTGTTTCCCGGTCTGTTCTAAACCACTCTTGACATATTCTGCCGTGATGTCCGTATCTTTATTTATTAAAAGAGGCTTTCCTGTCTGGATTATTTTGGAAGTTAATCCCTCTCCATATTTTAAGGGTTCCATATCATCACCATCCTGATAAGGGAAATTAATAACCTTGGTTGCTGGGTCTAATAGTGCCAGATAGGTAATATCCGAATTAAATAAATCTTTCATCTTCGTGCCCACCAACTGAATTAACTCCTCTAATTCAATTTTTTCGGTCAACGCCTTGCTGACCTCGTTTACGGTGGCCAATTCTTCCAGGCGTTGGTTTGCTTCCTTAGTTCTTTCCTTTACTTTTTCTTCCAAGTCTTTTTGCTGCCTCATCAAGATATTGGTCCGGGTTTTTACAATAGCATATACCAAAGCAATAAACCCTAAAACATAGAGTAAATAGGCCCACCAAGTGCGATACCAGGGTGCAACAACCGTAAACGTCAACTCTTTTTCCTCTGAAATATCGCCATAGACATTTTGCGCCTTAACTTTAAAGCTATAATTGCCCGGAGGGAGATTTATATATTCGCGTGAACTCTGTTTACTCCATTCGGACCAATTATTATCAAGACCATCCATTTGTGTACTGTACTGCATCTCTTTTTGTCCAATAAAAAGTGGTGCAGCGTATCCAATAGTTATACTATTCTTTGCATAGGGTACTTTTATATTTTGAGGTGTATCTATATTCCCTGCAAATAAAGTAGAGTCACCTGTTATTGAGAATTTTCGGATTTCAACATTGAAGTTGGGAACATAAGGTTTGGAAAGATTTCCTTCATATCTTATCACGCCACCGGGTCCGATAAACCAGGCCAATTGGGTATTATCGTCCGTGGTTTTATCCAAATAAATATTCCAAATTCTATTGTTTTTGAGTTCTTTAAAAGACTCCGTGTTTATGGAAAAATTACCTTCTTCATCCTTGGATGCTACCATTAATCCACCACCCACATCAAACCAATAGTTTCCCTTATCATCTTTCACTAATCCTGTGCCTTGCCTATTAAAGTCTATATACTCTTGAAAAAAGAAATCCTCTGCCTTTTCAAACCTATTATCTTCTTCATTAAAGGAATACACTTCTTCTACCTCAGTCGCCCAAAATGCTATTTCATCATCAATTCTTCCAAAAAATATTCTTGAAGATGGCAGTCCATCCTCTTTATCATAAAAAACGATTTCACTGGTATTGAAATCTAATTTACCATCGACTAGGTTGGGATATAATCGGATGACCTGATCGTCTTGCGAAGATTCTATCCATAAACTTCCGTCACTAGCTTCAGCCAAATTAGAGCTACTTCGGATTTTTTCATTAGTTAATGACTCTTCTTTTAATTGCTTTTTGTCTGTATCCCAATAAAAACTTATAATTCCCTGTTGGTGTGAAACATAAATACGGTTGGGGTCTGATTCTGACTGATAAAGGAAACCTGCTCGAAAATCATAGTTAATATTTTCCCGAATATAGCTGAAAGATTTGCCCGAAACCTCAATAAGTCCCATACCATTAGTGCCAACATACAACCTATTGTTAAGCTCTAAAAAATTCGTCCCCTGACCAAAAGTTCCAGCAATAGCCTTGATTCTTTTTTCTTTTTCATCTAAGTAGGCTATACCATCGTTATTACTTAAATACAATACCCCTTCAAATCTATATGCGTCATTTACTACATTAGTGGAAAGACCCATGTCTGAGTCTATTAAGGTAAAATTAGAGCTTAGGTTTGTAGAAGATATTCCATTGAGCAACATCATCCAGAGAACGCCCCTTGAATCCACATAAACGTAGTCTACACTGCCATCTTGTAGTCCATTGTCTGTAGTATACTTTTGTATCAGCTTGCCGTCATGGCTCATCATATACGCGCCATCGCTAAAAGTATTTAAAATATAACGCCCATCATCCAAGGCCACCCCAGGTAAATACAATCTATCTTTAACATAGGCATCCAACTCAGTCTTAAATGGACTGAATTTTTTTCCGTCATATAAATAAAAACCTTGTGTTCTAGTACCTATTAGTATACGGGTATCGTCATAAGGCAAGATGGAATAAATACGTTCACTCGCAAAAGCTTCACCACCAGGCACAAGTTCAAAGGTGTCATCATCTTTTAAGACTGTTAGTCCTACACCCCATATTCTTAAATAATAGACATCATTTACCACATTCCCAACATGATATCCATCCTTCGATGGAATAACTTTCATTGTTGTACCGTCCCAGGCATATAATTTAAATTCAGTGCGAAAGATTACACGACCCTTATAATAGTCTATTTCCCAGACATCTTTAAAAACACGATGTTCTTCTGGGATTTCATCTAACAAAGACTTATAACGGTATTCTCCTTTTTCATCCGTTTCTATATAGCCCATTTGTCCAACACCCCCAACATGAATAACACCATTCGCATCCTTCTTTAAGGATCGAACACCTCCTACTCTAGGAAGTTCAATTGTCTTCCAGTTTACTCCATCGTATTGCAAGACTCCTGACCCATTAGCAAAATACATGACGCCTTTATCGTCTTCTAGAGCCCACCAATTTGATGGGGAGGCTCCATAATCCTGATATCGATAATTAGTAATTAATGGTTTACCCAACTGCTCTTGCGCTTTCGAAACAATACTTGTAAGGAAAAGTAAAAGGAGAAGGGCGTTTGTGGATGGTCGTAATAACGTACAGAATCTGGTTTTCATATAGTGCGTTGGTTTTTTGGTCTTTACAATAGAAGCTGGTAAACTCCTATTCCCTAAAAATAGGGAATAAAGTCCTAGAAAAATAATTTGTAAAAAAAAACATAGGTCCTAATTTCTCGCATCTATTTCTAATGACTTTCAATATCTAAATTTAAAGCACTACTGCAGAAATTAACAGGGGTGCATTTCATCGGATTAAGTGTTCTAAAAGTTGGTTGTCCGACACTTATTTAACCAAAACACCTAAAAACCTATGAATTTTTACTAGGGTAAAAACCTTACTTTCTCTAAAACCTATGAATTTTTACTAAGTATCTGAAATGCTCAAATCTGCAACTTTGAATTCATAAATAACCCAAATCTCAAATTACTATGAATACAGCTCTACTTTTCAGACGTGCGCTTTGTAGTTTTCTAGTACTGGTTTGCCTAACGCTTTCTGCTCAGAAAACCAAAAGCTCCCCTGCCCACTCCGATTTAATAAAAGAAGCGAACAAACGCATCCGTGATTACCAGGAATTGTCTTCCTTAGGATATGATGATGTTCAAATCTTTCAGGATCTTGGCAATGTCAATTTTCTGGTTGAAAACTACGAAGCCGCGGTATTCTGGTACAATAAGCTAATACAAATTAGTAAAGATGGCGTAATTGGACCAGGCTATTACGAGAGATACCAATATGCCTTGGAGCAAACGAACCCGACTACCTCAGCCTCTTCCTTACGCCCTGGAAAGGACTGGTATGCCTCTATTAAGCAAGACTATGAAAACAGGGATAATGCTTTCAGAGAATTACCTCTTGATGCCTTTGGAACCGCATCTTACCAATCCGGCTCTTCCAATAGAGCCGCCGAACCTAGTCATGCAGACCTAAGTGCTCTGAGTTTTGAAGATGAGGATTTTAGAGCACCTATAGCTGGTAAAATGAATCCTTTTGAGAACATCATGGAAACTGGGATGAGTATTACTAAGGATGGAAAGACTGCCTATTTTAGTAAGAGCATTTATATCAAACCAAAATTTGGAATCTTTTCAAAAGATCAATTGGTGCATAAAATTTATGAAGCCAAGAAAATAAATGGCAAATGGAGTCAGATTAGAGAAATTGCCTTAGCACCAAAGTATTTCTCGGCTATGAACCCGACTATTTCTTCCGATGGAAAAAGACTCTTCTTTGCTTCCAATATGCCAGGGACTTTTGGAAAGTTCGATATATATGTTGCCGACAAAAAGAAAGATGGCTCCTTTGGAATTGCTAAAAACCTGGGAGAAAAAGTAAATACTAAAAAGGACGATCTATATCCAAGTCTAACCAATGAAAATCTATTATTCTTTGCTTCAAATGGAAGAAAAGGCCATGGCGGATTAGATGTATATATGGTACAGGTTGATCAAAAAAAGGTCGGAAGATCCGTAAACCTGGGAGCTCCAATTAACAGTGCCCAAGACGATTTCGGTATTATGCTAAAAACCGATACGAACACAGGTTATGTTATGACCAATCGCGGTAGCAGCAATCAAAAACTACACAAAGTTGCCTTTACCATGGAACCAGACCGTAAAAAAGAACTAAATCTAGAGCGAAATCAAAAGATCTTTAATGCACTTCACAGTGATATACAAATAGACTATTCTAACACGGTATTTGAAGACCAATAAAATATACTAGTATGATCCAGAAAAACTACATCGTTATCAGGGCATCTATACTCGTATTGTTTAGTCTTGCTCTTAACCCAAATGTATCTTTAGCCCAGGAAGGATTGCCTGAACTGAGCACGAGTACATCGTACCACAACCAATTATTTTTTAATCGGTTCCTTATCAACCCTACTTTTTCGTTGGTTAGAGAAGACAAGTCGTATCTCAATATTCTGCACAGAAATGAGTATGCCACTTTTGATGACAACAGACAAAACTACTTTATTGGTTTTAGCAACAAGCTTAATAACAACACTGCTCTTGGTCTAAGTTTGTACAGCCAGTGGTCCGGAGTTATCCAAGAATTTGGTGTCAATGCCAATTATGCTACTTCCGTGCAACTAGGAGAAAAAAGCTCTTTGACCTTTGGAACCAATGTTACCTATTTAACTGAAGGAATCGACTCTAACAGAGCCGTTACTACGGCCGATGATCCGGAGTTGACGGAATTGAGAAAAGAGAATAAACTGGCCATTCAACCTGGAATAACCTTTTCTATGGGGCAGTTTGATATTGGTTTATATGCAGAAGACCTTCTTAAATATAACCAAACTACCAACGAATTCTCTACCAATCTCAATGCCCAATCTGTTAAGGCTTCTTTGCAGTATTCGCACGAGTTTATGGCCAGAACGGGATTGTTTGCTTTTGCCAGGTTAATTCCAATGGTACAAGTTGGTCAAAATAAGGATAACAGCTTGGCCTATCTGGGTTCAGTACTTCTAGACCTTCCCAAATACGGATGGTTACAAGCGGCTGTTGACGACGAATTTGGGATGTCCATGGGACTCGGTTTCAATCTGAGTAATAAACTTTCACTTGGGTATTTAATGGAGAAAAACTTCATGGAAGACACAGGGAATCTTGGGTGGAACCATGAACTGTTATTGGCTTATACCTTTAAAAACACTTCCTCTGTTGGAGAAAAAGGTATCGTCATGGATACAGAACAAAATCGAATAGATGAAATAGTTCGAAATTATGAAGAGCAGATAGCTGCTTTAAAGGCAGAATACAAAGCTTCTAAGAATAAAGACACCTATTTGAAACAAGACATTGCCGACTTGGAACAAGAAAGTAAGGATTTTGTTGCCATGGAAACAGCTGCTCAGGAAAAAGAAATTGTCCAAGAAAAAAGGAGCAAGAAATCTGCTAAAAAATCCAAAACACTCAGAGAAGATATAGACCTGGCCATGCAAGATGCCATGGAGATGGGATATAAAGACCTGAAAAATGCGAACACTTTGGCTTATGAAAATAGATTGATTTTAGATCAGTTAATTCTAAGACAAGATTCTATCGAAAAAGCCCGAAGTCGGGAAATGGAGCGAAGATTCGAAACTATTGTCCGATTATTACGCAACGATGTGGATAAAGCAAAAGAAACTACTCCTACCCAACTAATAGCACCTAAAAAGGAGGAATTGGTAGCAGAAGCAAAGTCTAAAGTAGGAACCACAAAAAAGGTAGAGCAAGTTGCGGAAGCCAAGCCTAAAAGAGGTGCTATACGAGCAGAGTATAACGATCCTAAGGATTTTGTAACTCCTCCGATCAAGGTATTGAACAAAGCTGACATTGTTGGCGCAAAAACGGGCTATTATGTAATAGCCAATGTGTATAGCAATAAAAAATATCTGGAACTTTTTGTTGAAAGCCTGAAGGCGCAAGGTTTGAATCCTAAAAAGTTCTACAACAGAGAAAACGGGCTTCACTATGTTTACCTAGCCGATTATTCGGCAAAGCACGAAGCGGAAATGGCCTATGTCTCTCATTTAGACGGGAAATATGCGGCAGAAAAATGGATTATGTCTGTAGAAAATCCTACTACCACGGCTCAGATTATGTTTGAAGATGAGT
>CAZWPZ010000012.1:0-11114 GCA_964636005.1 uncultured Eudoraea sp. | reverse complement strand
TTAGGATTTTACGCATAAAATAATAGGCTCCATATTTTTTGCCAATCGAAATTAGCAGGTTAAGCCAATTTGGAGGTTGCAACTCTTCTTTTACATGCAAGTGAACGCCCTTTAGTTTTTCTAATGCGATTTGTCTTTCCAAACTTAGACGTTTTAGATCTAGTTCAATCTCATCAAAAGAGGAATAGTTCTTCATTTAATTGAAATATTGTTTGGACATTTTTTGAATGATAGATTTATCTATTTTTTCTCTTAATAAGTACAACACAAATGCTAGGAAAAACAGAATACCTGCGTTAATTAAACAAGCATAAACATAGCTGTCTATAGCGTTTGCTAGTGCTATGGTAGAAGCAACTAAAAGCAATAAGAAACCAAGAGAAACGAGACTTCCAATTATTGCTATTTTGGCAAAAATACTGGTGGTATTACTAAGTTGCTGAAATATTTTTAACTCGTAATACTCCTGTGTTTTCAGTATATATTCTTCACCATGATCTAGCGCCTTGTTTGCATGATTTTCTAAGGAATCAATAAGGCCCATATTAACTTTTTTGAAGTTTTTTGTTTTTCTTTTTCAGGTCGGCAAGTTTTTGTTCCAAGGCAGAAATTAGGTCATCCGCTTTATAACTTACATCAGAAACGAGACTTTCCATCCTTGCCTCCAATGTTTCCGCATCCGCATTCATTGTATCACTAACCTTTTCTCTTAATTCAACAGCAGCATCTTCAAAACTCGCTTTAGCGGCGGCAGCTTCATCCGCTAATTTTTTTCTTGTTACCTCACCTCGGTCTGGTGCAAATAAAACGCCTAAAACAACTCCAATAGCAGTTCCGGCAATTAATCCAACTAAGGCATTTCCTGAATTATTCATATGGCGCAAAAATTTTCTTATTAAGGATAATACTAGATTTTAAATATACAAAATTGCCTTTTATTCAAGGCAGGATTATCTTAAATTACACAGCAATGTAATCGCAACGCTTGAATCTTATGAAAAAAAGAAAATTAGGATATTCAGATCTTTCAATTACACCAATTGGACTTGGTACCTGGGCCATGGGAGGCGGAGAATGGAAATTTGGTTGGGGACCGCAGAATGACAAGAATTCAATAAAGGCAATTCATGCTGCCATAGAAGAAGGGATAAATTGGATTGACACAGCTGCCATTTATGGTCACGGCCGTTCGGAAGAAGTAATTAGAGAGGCCATAAAAGGAAAAAGGAAGGAACTAATAATTGCTACTAAATGCGGGAGGGTCTGGGAAGGCGATAGCCGAGAAATAGGCAAGTCCTTAAAACGAGAAAGTATAAAAAGAGAAGTAGAGAACAGTCTTACACGCCTGGGGATAGACATGATTGATTTATATCAAATCCATTGGCCAGAGCCGGATCAAGAGATTGAGGAGGGTTGGGCCACCATAGCCGAATTAATTAAAGAAGGAAAAGTACGCTATGGAGGGGTCTCTAATTTTAATCTGGATCAATTGAAAAGAGCTCAGGACATTTACCCAATAGCTTCTTTACAACCACCCTATAGTATGCTCAAAAGAGATATAGAAGATGGTATTATGCAGTTTTGTCAAGACAATGACATTGGGATTATTGCCTATAGTCCTATGCAGGCCGGTCTACTCAGTGGTAAATTTACGGCAGAGAGAGCTGCGAATCTACCAGATTCGGATTGGCGAAGCAGGAACCCTTTCTTTAGGGAACCTCAAATTTCAACTAACCTTAGGAAGATTGATAAACTTAAGAGAATAGCCCAGGAGAAGGGAATCAGTATGGCTCAGCTATCCCTTGCTTGGGTACTTCGCAGACAGGAAGTTACCGCTGCTATTGTAGGAGCACGTGATGCCGAACAAATAAAAGAAACTGTAGTTGCCGGCTCTATAGTTCTAGATTCTAATGCGTTAAACGAAATAGAAGGGGTATTATCTGAAGGAAAATGAGAGGATAGAACGAAGCCTTTAATGGTAACATATTCTTTTCTTTAAATTAACATCTATCTACTAAATCGCTCTTATTTTTGGAAAGCCTTATTTCAAGGACACGTTCATATTTTATATAGTTTGAGTTAGTTAAATAAAAAAGCAGGTGACATCACCTGCTTTTTTAGTTTAGAAAGTTTTTAAACCACAAGCCCGAATCTTTAACTATTCTCTTTTGCGTCTTAAAGTCAACATGCACCAAACCAAAGGATGGATAATACCCATGAGCCCATTCAAAATTATCTGTAAATGTCCACACGAAGTACCCTGAAATCCTCAAATTGTTTTGTTGAGCTCTCCTTATTTGATATAAGTAAGATTGCAAATATTCCATTCGATCTTTATCGTGTACCTTACAATCGATTACTTCGTCGGAAAATGCAGCCCCATTCTCTGTGATAATAATTTTCTTTATCCCATCGTACTGGTTATACTTTTCAATCATTGTGTAAATACTTTTTGGATATACTTCCCAGTCCATAAGGGTTGTCTTTACATTTCGCTTAGAGGCGTTAATTATTTTTGCCCGTAAATAAGGCACTGTGTAGCTATGGCGAATAATTTCTCGAGTGTAGTTTTGAATTCCAATAAAGTCAAAATCAAAGACCATTTTTTTATCATCCTCCTGATAAGAATAGTTCTCCATTCTATTTAATAGTTTCAAATCTTTAATTGGATATCCCAGCCCTAAAGAAGGTTCTAAATGGAGCCTGTTCAATAATGCATCCACTCGGATTGCGGCTTTCCGATCTTTGTCTTTTGTAGAGTACGGGGTAATTTCAGAACATGAAAATGTAGTGCCAATATTACCGTCTTTAACGATGGAGCGTATTGTTCTTCCTCCTATTGCCTGACACAGAATAGAGTGATGTGTTGCTGGCAGAAAGTTGTGGAGGCCTTTTTTTCCGGGTGCGTGAACTCCCAGAAAATACCCTGCGCCAGTAAATACCATAGGCTCATTGAGAACCATCCAATTTTTTACGCGATCTCCGTATTTTTTAGCACATAAGGCTGCATACTCTTGAAACCAGCCCAAAATATCTCGGTTGGTCCAACCTCCTTTTTCTTCTAACTTTTGAGGCAAATCCCAATGGTAAATCGTTATCCAGGGGGTAACACCAAGTTCTAGACAAAAATCGATTACACGGTTATAGAAATCGACCCCCTGGTTATTAATCGTTCCTTTGCCACTAGGCATCATTCTCGACCAGGAAAGGGATAAGCGAAAATTTTTAATATTTAGGGACTTCATTAGACGAATATCATCTTTGTACCGATGATAAAAGTCACAACTCGTATTCGCATTATGATTGGCGTAAATAGTATTTTTCTTCTTGGTGAATGTATCCCAGATGGAAGGCCCTTTTCCATTAGCGTTATGCGCTCCTTCGATTTGATAAGCCGCCGTGGATACCCCCCAAATGAAATCATTTCCAAAATCAGAAGCTGAGAGAATTGTCTTAGGATGGAGGAGCTTGTCCGGACTTTGGATCATTAGATAAGATTAAAATTCCGTATTCTCCAAGAGTATTTTTTGAAGTAACTGTCTTGTTATTTCGGGATACTCCAACTTTACAATAGTGTCCGATTGTGTCCAGGCCTTAATGGTACTTAGATGTTTTTGTTTAAGTGACTTTATAATTGGAACCCCCATTTCTTTCAGAGCTGCGGCATTGCATTGTTGTTCGTATTGTCCCTTCATTGGAATGGCCAATACCTTCTTTTTAAGAAAGAGGGCCTCTGCCGGAGTTTCAAAACCTGCCCCACAAAGAACCCCTCTGCTAGCCGACATACTTTGAATAAATTCTTTATTGTTTATGGGCCTGATGCTTATGTAGTCGTTGCTAAATTCTCTTTCAAAGTGCTTGGAAAAGACCTCCCATTTTACATTCTTAATTTTTGAAAGCAGACCAAAAATTTTAGCATCACTGTAAGAGGGTAAATAAACGGTATAATGGTCTTTTTCAGAGATGGTGCAATGCCTGATTTCTCTTCTAATGATAGGGGTGTAAATATTTCTGTTGTACTGTTTAAAATGGAGTCCATATTGGTACTTGGCAGGCGCATAATTTTGAAGAATAATACGGCCCAAGGGATCTTTCTTTTTTGGTTTGGGAGCTTCTTTAGCTATAACAGCAGCCTGATGACTCAATGAAACACAGTCAATATTTTTTTGTTTACAGGCCCAGGCCGAAACAGGTTCGAAGTCATTGAGAATTAAATCGTAGTTTTCTACAGGGACACTTCTAATTTCATTTTGCAAACGTTTCGAGTTATTTTTTAAGTACGTATGCCATACGTCAACCCCCCCGCTTTTCCCGAATATAAAGCTTAATCCTTTAAATCGATATTTTATCGGATACGGCAGCTCAATATCGGCTTGAATACCACTTACCAATAGATCTAAATCGACTTTCATATCTAAAAGAACAGGGATTATATCTCTGGCCCTGCTTAGATGCCCATTGCCAGTTCCCTGTATTGCGTATAGGACTTTCATGGAAATAATAAGCTTGGATCCGTTTTAGAATAGGTCAAAACTATGCTTTGATTTTGTTTGAAATGGAAAGGAATTCTGCAGTTAAGTTTTTATATAACTCGGCCTTTTCGGGGATTATGTCTTCTTCCTCAGCGGCTATTTTACTTTCTTTTAAAAGGATATCATCCTCATAGTGGTATAGTTTCCATATTCCTCTATGGCATTCAAGAGCAGTCTTATTTTCTACCCAATCTCCGGAGTTTAAATAAATAACGGAGCCTTTTGAAGTCTTGATTCGCTTTTTTTGAGGCTGATGAATATGGCCACATACAACGTAGTCATAGCCATTTTCAATTGCCAATTCAGCGGCAATAGTCTCAAAATTATTAATGAACTTTATAGCAGACTTTACACCATTTTTTATTCTTTTAGACATAGAAACCGGACCCTTTCCCAATTTTTTGCTTATGTAGTTCACAAGACTATTCAAGAGGATAAGAAAGTCGTATCCGATTGCCCCTAATTTTGCAATCCATTTGGCGTGTTTCATGGTGATGTCAAAAACATCTCCGTGAAAAATCCAGGCCTTTCTGCCGCGGATTGGTAAGACCAATTTGTTTGTAATCTCGAAGCTTCCCATTTGAAGACCTTCAAACTTTCGAAGTAGTTCGTCATGATTACCTGTAATATAATATACTTTTATGCCCTTCCCTACCCAGTCCATAAGTACCTTTATAATCTTCATGTGAGACTTTGGCCAATATCTTTTGCTGAACTGCCATATATCAATTATGTCGCCGTTGAGAATAACTTGTTTTGGTTTTATCGATTTTAGATACTTATATAACTCTTCCGCTCGGCAACCATAAGTTCCCAAATGGACGTCTGAGATGACTACGATATCAACGGGTCTTTTTTTCATAAAAAAAGAGTTTGTATTTATTTAAACGAGTTGTTGATTTAAGAGGGGAGGAGTAGGATCTCAATCTCACCATCAAGATATGGATAACTAGTGTAGAAAAATATAGAACTAAGATTTTCATCCAAAGTTATAGCTAGTACAAAGATGTAATTAAATCGAGTAAGAGCAGATTGTTCGTATTTATCTTTAGGTTAAGCGAGCGTTATTAAATTGATTGGATTCGGACTTTTAAAAAAAAATGTAAACGTCCTATTACTGCTGTGTTACTTCCAATTAGATATCCTTTTGTCGAAAACTACTTTTAATAAGTAATAAGCTTCCATTTTTTCGGTTTTTAATGTAGAATTTAACCTAGGACCCAATGAAAACCACACATACATTTTTTCGTAAATACGCATTAACAAGTATCTGTTTATTAGTCGCAGTCATTTTGATGCAGTCCTGTTCTAATGATAGTGTTCTTGAGGAACTAGAAAATCAGCGGATCGATTCGATATCGGAATCAGATCTTTCAGAAGATAACGAGAATACGTCTGAGGAACCTTCAACAGATGAATCTGGTCAAAACCCTGAGGAAGAAATGGAAGATGACCTTCCGTGTCCAATAACAAGCCAGGTAATTCAGGAGAAAGATGGCATGGTTGTTTTTGAGTTCGAGAACGATAGTTTTGAGGAACCATGGAATTTAGATAATGGCATTTCCGATTCTTCAGGAAGTGGCTATGTTTATTGGGATGGTGACCAATACCTAGGCGCGCCCGGCAATGGAACAGTCACGTACAATATTGAGATAACGAACCCCGGAACATACCAATTTATATGGAATTCTGCCGTTGCAATGGGAAATAGTGGGACGGACCATAACGATACATGGTTAAGATTTCCAGGAGCTGCGGACTATTATGCTCAAAAAGGAACGAGTATTGTATTTCCAAAAGGAAGTGGGAAGTCTCCAAATCCCGAGGGAGCCGGAGCTGATGGTTGGTTTAAAGTTTATAGAAGTGGCAATAACCTAGGGTTTAAATGGCAGGCCTCAACATTTGACAATAATGCCCATGATATTTTTGTAGAATTTAGCGCTCCAGGAACTTATAAAATGGAAATTTCAGCACGATCGTCTGGCCACGCCATAGATAAGGTAATGCTGTTTAAAACTTCCATTCCTAAAAATACCGCCTTGGAGAATACTGCAGATCTCAGTACAATTACCTGCGAAGAATAAGTTTCTTAAAAATAAATATAGGGACATCTTCCTATTTGCGGAATAGGTAAAATTATGTTTCTCTAGCTTGCAAGGCATGTGCGGCTCAAGCCCTTAGTTTAGCTCTAATTTATAAAGCAATGGCAAGGGGATGAAGCAAATTTTCCCAAAAGATTTTTTAGCAAACACCACTGAGGTTTTTCTATTCAGACATAGAACCAGGACTACTTGGTTTGTCGGAACCCTACTGTTTTTCATTTTACTAGTACTTGGATCTTTACCATTTATTAAAGTGGAAGTATTTTCTATATCTAAAGGAATTATCAGATCAGAAGCAGATAAATCAGAGGTATTGACTATAGTTTCTGGAAAAGTTATACGAAGCATACTAAAAAATAACCGTGATGTTTGTAAAGGAGACACCCTGATTGTATTAGACAATAGTGTATTACGGAAAGAACTTTTAATAGTAAATGAGCAAGAGAGAATTACACGGGATATCATTTGGGATCTTGAGCAACTTGTCCGGAAGGGTGAAACAAAGCTCAGTAAATTGAAAACGGATAAAGGCAGAACTATTCGAAAAGCTTTTTTAGAGAAAACGAAGCAAAGCATTCTTAATGTAGAGAAATCGTCCAAAGAATTAAAAAGAAATAGATACCTCCATTCAAAGGGTGTCATTTCGGAAAAAGAATTTGCCGATACATTTTATGACCACAAAGTTATGCTTTCTGGATACAGACAAATTGTAGAAGAGTTTAAAGCTTCCTGCCAGGAAGAATTAAATTCTCAGCTAATGGTACTTAGTAAATACACATCAACAAGAAATGAAATAGATGAAAAATCGAAAAGGTATTACATAACTGCACCAATTAATGGGACTCTAAACAATGTTGCGCCTATTTATTCTGGCAGTTATGCTGCTTCAGGTACTAGATTGGCGGATATAAATTCCAGGAGCAATCTACTTATCGAGTGTTATGTGAATTCTAAGGATATTGGGATGATTCGTAAAGAAATGAAGGCAAAGGTTCAGGTAGATGCCTTTAACTATAATCAATGGGGAACGATAAGTGGCAGTGTAATTGAAATTAGTCAGAATTATTTATCTAAGGGATCCGGGGTTTATTTTTTGGTTAAATGTAAAATGGACAAACACCTGCTTCAGCTCAAAAGTGGTGTATGCGGTTTTCTTAAAAAGGGAATGACAGTGAATGTTCACTTCTTTATTTCAAAAAGATCTCTTTGGGAATTGCTATATGATAAAATGGACGATTGGTTTATACCGTCCTCAAAGGATTGGTCAATGCCTTTGAACTAATCTTCTTCCCTATCAGAAATGGGCTTATAGAATTTTAAAGGATATCCCAATTCTATACCTCAGGTAGTACAACTTATAAAATCTATTAAACGTTCTATACAATGCCTAAGACCGCAATAAAACAACATGATCAAACGGATTGTGGAGTTGCTTGTTTAGCCTCTCTTTTTGCTTTTTATAAGTTTTATATTCCAGTTTCTAGAATACGACAACTAGCCGGAACAACGCAAAAAGGGACAAATGCATTTGGACTTATAGAAGCGGCTAAAAAGTTTGGCTTTGACGGAAAAGGAGTTAAGGGAGATATCGAAAGTTTGCCTTTTGCTCCTACTCCTTGCATTGCTCATATATTGATAGATGGCAAGTTTTACCATTATATTGTTCTTTACCAGATACGGAAAAATCATGTGAAATTGATGGACCCCTCAGATGGTAAATTTCATAGGTGGACTAAAAAAAAATTCGCAGAGAAATGGACAGGTATACTTATTTTAATTTCTCCTGGGAGCACTTTTAAGAAAGGGAACTTAAAAATATCTGTTTATAGCAGATTGTGGCAATTGGTAAGGCCTCATAAATCGATTCTCATTCTTTCGCTAATTGCTTCAATTTTCTATACAATTTTGGGTTTTTCAATAGCTATTTATTTGCAAAAGTTAACAGACTATGTCTTTGTCGGAGGAAATAGGAGCCTGCTTAATTTATTGGGGTTTATTATGGTTGTTCTTTTGATAGTTCAAATAACCATTGGTGCCTATAAAGATCTCTTTCTTCTCCGGATTGCACAGCAAATAGATGTGCAATTAATTTTGGGATACTACAAGCATATTCTGGAATTACCGCTACGCTTTTTCGATACTATGCGAGTAGGAGAAATTATTTCCAGAATTAGTGATGCGGTAAAAATCAGAACATTCATTAATGGGATCTCCCTGAATCTAATAGTAAATTTTTTGATTATCCTGTTTTCATTTATTCTTATGTTTTCCTTTTATTGGAAGCTTGCTCTTATTCTAACCCTTATTATTCCAGTCTATAGCGGAATATATGGGGTAATGAATATGCTTAACAAAAAGACCGAAAGAAAGATAATGGAGCAATCTGCAAGTTTAGAAAGTCAATTGGTAGAATCAATCAACACCATTAGGACGATTAAAAGATTTCAATTGGAAGAATTCTCAAATTTTAAAACAGAAACAAGATTTGTGCGATTGCTGACATCCGGATATTATTCCGCCTTAAATAGTATCTTCTCCAATACGTCAAGCGATGGAATTTCAAAGATATCTACCATCGTACTGCTGTGGGCAGGTTCCTTTTATGTTTTAGACCAAAATATTACTGTAGGCGAACTAATGTCGTTTTATGCGATCATCGGATACTTTACAAATCCATTGATATATCTTATTAGTTCGAACAAGGACATTCAAAATGCCCTTATTGCGGCAGATAGACTTTTTGAAATTATAGATCTTGAGAAGGAAGAGGATGACGCAAGGATAAAACTTAAAAGAGATCAAATTGGTGACATCCTTTTTAAGGATGTATCCTTTAACTATGGGGTAAAAGTGCGTGTTTTTAAAAATCTAACGATGCGAATTTGTCACCAGAAAGTTACTGCCATCGTTGGCGCCAGTGGGTCTGGTAAAACATCCATTGCATCCTTGCTTCAAAGCTTATACCCAATTCAAAAAGGGAAAATTTCTATAGGAGGTATAAATTTAAAATGGATTGACAGAAAGTGTCTTCGAAAAAGGATAGCTGTGGTTCCTCAGCATATTGATCTTTTTGCTGGAAATGTAATAGAGAATATTGCCGTAGGAGATTGGTATCCGGATATTCAAAGAATAGAATTGATTTGTAAGAGGATAGGGATTATAGACTTTATAGAGAGGTTACCTGAAGGTTTCGCCACCTATTTAGGAGAAAATGGCATGGCTCTATCAGGTGGTCAGAGACAACGCATAGCTATTGCCAGAGCTCTCTATGTAGAGCCTGAGATTTTGGTATTGGACGAAGCTACTTCTTCCCTCGATTCAACGGCCGAACAGTATATTCAACAAACCATCCTGGAAATGCAAAAAGAGCGAAAAACAGTAATAATAATTGCCCATAAGTTAAGTACCATCGCCAGAGCCGATCAAATATTGGTGCTCGATAGAGGTAAAGTTAAAGAGAAAGGTAGCCATCAGCAGTTAATAGAATTAAAAGGACATTATTATTCCATGTGGCACTCCCAAAACCCAGTCAATCAAAAATCAGACAGTCATATCAGAAGGAGATAAATACGGCATATACTATCACCAGAGAGGCAAATAGAAAAATTACAATACACAACTTTGAAACAAATCGGAACCATTTATTGAAAGGTATTCCGGCTATTGCTAGAACTGCCATCAAGCCACCATTTGTAGGAATGAGTAAGTCCATCATCACGGCACCATATTGGTAGGCCAAAACACATACCTGTCTCGATATTCCAATCAAATCGGATAGAGGTGCTAAAATGGGCATTGTTAAAATTGCCTGCCCTGAATAACTGGGGACTACCAGATGAAGCAGGGCCTGGGAATACAGCATTGCAACAGCCGAAACACTTTTAGGCAAATATTGTAAAGGAGTAAAAAGTGCATTTATAATACTATCAATTATAAGTCCTTTTTCGAGGAGTATTGAAATACTACTAGAAAGTCCCACTATAATTGCTGCAAAAGTAACCGTCCTAAAGCCTTCGATATAAGCTTCAGCAGTACCATTTAGTCCCAATCCACCAATAATACCAATTAGTATTCCCATAGCAAAAAACTCGGCAGACATTTCATTAAAGCCCCAATTAAACTGTAAAATGCCAATAATTAAGAAGGTAAAGGTGATACCGAGAATACCAAGTATTATGATTGTTTTTGTACTTAATTTCACTTTATCCCTTATACTATTCATGGATTTAGGCACTCTATTTTTGTTGGCGTATCGCAAGACTAAATACATCCATAAAATAAAAGCCAAAGCCATAACAACGAGACGAAACGTACTACCTGAAAGAAATTCTAAATTGGTTTCTTTTTGGGCAAGGACAACAGCAAATGGATTTATTGGACTAAATGAAGCGCCCAGTATAGCTGATCCATAACTTATAGCAATTGCAACAAATGAGTCATAACCTATTCGATGGCTAAGAAATAACATTACTGGAGTCAT
>CAZWPZ010000011.1:0-3775 GCA_964636005.1 uncultured Eudoraea sp. | reverse complement strand
TACTATTGAAGAAAACGCAAGAGTTTCGCAAGAGATATTCTTTCCATGGGCCATAGTAAACCATAAGAATAAAACGGTTAAAGTACCCCTATTAAGGAACAAACTCGGGGCTACTATGGAAGACCGGGTGAGTCTTTCTGTTCAAAACCTGGAATATGCATTTGCGGATGCTTTTGCCAAACTCGCTGTGGACGAAAAGAAGAAAATTGCTGTTCTAAAAGGTAATGGAGAATTAGATGACCTGTACATAGCGGACTTTCTATCGAGTTTGAAAGAGTATTACAATTTAGGAGTTATAACCTTAGATTCTTCTATTACGAACGCTCAAAAATTATTTAAACAACTGAGTTCCTATGACCTTGCCATTATCGCCAAACCGACCGAGCCCTTTACGGAAGAGGAAAAGTACCTTTTGGACCAATATATGGTGAAGGGTGGAAAAACCTTATGGCTTGTAGACAAAGTAGCAATTGAATTAGACAGCCTCTTCAACGAAAAAGGCTCTACTTTGGCATACCCCAGAGAACTAAATTTAGACGATCTCTTTTTTAGATATGGCGTTCGAATAAATCCTGTTTTAGTAGATGATATGTATGCAACCCAAATTGTCCTTGCAACCGGGGATGGAAACAGCACCCAATACAATCCGGTACCCTGGACGTATCATCCCATGGTCTTTTCACGTGATAACCATCCTATTAATAAAAATATAGAAGCGCTTCGGTTACAGTTCGCGAATAGCATAGACACCTTGTCCAATTCTTACAGAAAAACGATTCTTTTACGTAGCTCGCCGCTGTCTAAAACAGATGGTACACCTAAAATTATAAGTTTAGATAAAATATCAGAAGATATTGATAAACAAATGTTTAATTATGGAGATAAACCGCTTGCTGTCTTAGTTGAGGGCGACTTTAACTCTGCCTATGCCAATCGCATAGAGCCCCTATCTCTTGAAGGTTCCCAGAAAAAGGGAAAAGAAAATAAAATGCTCGTTGTAGCCGATGGCGATCTTATAAAAAATCAGGTCCGCAATAATCTTCCCCTTGAGTTAGGCTATGATAAATGGACAAACAATTTCTATGGAAACAAGGATTTCCTTGTAAACAGTGTCAATTATTTACTAGACGAATCAGGACTTATAAACATCCGAAACAAAATGGTTAAAATTCCTTTATTGGATGAGGAAAAGATAGAACAACATAAAAGAAAGTGGCAGCTAATAAATATAGGTGTTCCAATGGCTTTGGTATTTCTTTTTGCCGTGCTCTTCGCCTATGCTCGGAAAAGAAAATTTTCAGCGTAGCTGTTGATAAGTTTGTTTTTCACCACCATACATTTAAGATATATTTGTTTCTAGTGAATTCTCTAGCGGGAAATAACTTGCACAACAGACAATAACCAGAAATTAAAGCGGAAATTAGAATGAAATTCATTGTATCGAGCACCTATCTATTAAAACAACTTCAAGTCTTGGGTGGAGTAATCAATAACAGCAATACCCTTCCTATTTTAGATAATTTTCTTTTTGCACTCAACCAGAATAAATTGGTGGTGAGCGCTTCCGATTTAGAGACTACCATGAGCTCTGAACTTGAAGTTTCTTCAGAGTCCGAAGGTTCTATTGCTGTACCTGCCAGGTTGTTGTTGGATACACTAAAAACTTTTCCGGAACAACCATTGACTTTTGTGGTAGAGGATAATAATACCATAGAAATAAGTTCTAATCACGGGAAATACGCCCTAGCCTACGCCGATGGGGCCGAGTTTCCTAAGGCAATAGAATTGGCAAGTCCAAGCGCTACAAGTGTAATGGGTGATATTCTTGCCACCGCAATCAATAAAACATTTTTTGCTGCTGGAAATGACGATTTAAGACCGGTTATGAGCGGTGTGTTTTTTCAGTTCTCTTCCGAAAACGTGATTTTTGTAGCTACCGATGCGCACAAATTGGTAAAATACCAACGATCTGATGTTAGTGCATCCGAAGTAGCCGAATTTATTATGCCGAAAAAACCACTTAATCTGCTTAAGAGTATACTGGCAGGCAGTGAAGAAGAAGTAACTATCGAATACAATGATAGCAATGCGAAGTTTAGTTTCGAGAACATAGAACTCATCTGCAGACTTATCGATGGGAAATATCCTAATTATGAAGCGGTTATCCCTAAAGAAAACCCAAATAAACTAACCATATCCAGAAGTCAACTCCTGGCCTCTGTTAAACGAGTGGCCATTTTCTCTAACAAAACCACCCACCAAATCCGCCTAAAAATAGCTGGAGCGGAATTAAATATTTCAGCCGAAGACATAGATTACAGCAATAAGGCGGAGGAGAGACTAACATGTTCCTACCAAGGAGATGATATGCAAATTGGTTTTAATTCCCGTTTTTTAATTGAAATGCTGAGTAATTTGACATCTGATGAGGTATGTTTGGAAATGAGCCTTCCTAACAGGGCAGGCATTTTAACCCCTGTGGATGGCCTGGACGAAGGCGAACAGGTGACCATGTTGGTAATGCCAGTAATGCTAAACAACTAATTCTCCTAAAAACAGAGAGCAGATTCCTACTTCTATTAGGCTTATGAAATTAATTTCGTAAGTAATTTCTTATATCAGAAATGGTTATTTCATCCAAAGTTTGGGTTGTTTGTCTATTTAATTGGTTTTCGGCAATCTTTACGCCTAATATTACTCTTTAGTTAATTCTAAATAGCCAACCCCAATGACTAGAAACGACTTAACCATAGTGTTATTAAGTTTGTCTATTCTACTTGCATCCTGCAAGAGGGATACGGTTACGAATGTGCCATCCTACGGGGCTTTAGAGATAAACCAACCCAATAGCCCTACCCTATCTGACGCGGCTGATATTTTAGAAGAATGTCTAGTTTCCAATAGCAAAGGTTGTACTGCAGATAACATCCCATCCTATAATCTTTGGTGGCCGGAACAACTTGGGAAGATAGATTCTGATGACTTTTTTTCTTCAACAGATCAAAACTCTTTATTATTTACAGAATACAACAACGGTACGGCTAGGTTAGTTGGTACTACCAAAATGGGCAGCTGTGTTGTAAAAGTGGAGATATGGTATAACGATAGAATAAATACCGAAAAGTGGCTCAAAAATACGAGTAGGTCGTTTCATCCGCTATGTGAAGCAATAAACACTGCAGCTAAAACCAATACGTTTTATACTATAGACCCATCAAAGAGTAGTATTACTACTTTAGACGGGGAATGTGGCTTTAGAGGCCTGGAAAGTTTTGGAATAGTTGAAAAAAACACCAATTCATCTCCCTCGCATTATGGCAGCAAGCTCGAAAGGACCATTGACACAAATGCTGCTTCAGACAAGGAATTCATAAGTAATTTTTGGTTAACCAATACGACTACCGACGAGCTATTATGGCCCGTACGTATACGTTTTGGGATGGATTGTGCCAATATGGGAAATAATGGTTGTAATACTATTTATTCGTATCAGGATGGAACCGATGTATGTACTCCGGATTCCAGTACATCCAACCAACCTAATTTCACTTTAGGACCAATAAACGAAGGAGATTACAGTTTTAACCTCTACACGAAAAATGTCAATTGCGATCTTCAATCCCCTAAACCAGTTGGTACCGTAGCTATCAGTTACGAAAAGGGTCAGGTCATAGTGACATATAATATTGACAAGGAATATGAACTGATGGAGGCACACACCTATGCAGGGAAGACGATTCTCCCTTTAAATGATAAAGGAAGTACAATTCTCTTA
>CAZWPZ010000010.1:0-3990 GCA_964636005.1 uncultured Eudoraea sp. | reverse complement strand
AATCCTGCCTGAAGGCCTATAGTAAGTGTAGCCAGAAAGGAAATAATAAACAAGGTAAGCCAAATGCTAGAAGGAATACGCATATTTAAACCAGCATAAACCCTTTTTTCATGAATATCAATTACTTCATTTAAGGACTGCGTCAAAAGGGAAGTATTGGTGTTCGGGTTGGCAATAGAAAGTCTTGCGACACTCTTCCAAAGATTATTTTGAATTTCGACAGAAGCAGCTATACTCTTTTGGATATTCTTTTGTTTAATTGCCTCCAGCCTAATCTTTACATATTCAATTAGGTCTTTTTTTAAAGGCAGAGCATTCTCAGAAGGTATTAAATCGGTCCGTAAAAAAAGAGTACCGACGGCATTGGCCTCGTCCATCACTAAATCTTTGCGCGACTTATATTGATTTGCGACAATAGAAAAGGTAAAGGCCAAAACAAATGCCCACATGCCTATTAAACCTCCTGATATTTGTCCCAAGGTACTCGGCTCTTCTATATTCTTTTTGATATAATACCGCCTGGCAATTTGGAAACCAGCTTCATAAAAAAGTAAAATCATTGTAAAAAAAAGTAGAAAAACACCTAATGCAGGAAGTCCATCAAATAATGTGGCATTCATAGGAAGTTCAATAACGTTATTAAATTAGTACAGATTAAAAAGATTGTTTACTCACGGTATCAGATAACATAACTTTGGCATCAATACCCATTTTCTTATAGATTTTCATAGCTTCAATCTCGGATATTTCCAAAATCTTTATTCGCTCTTCTTTTACAAAAAAAACATCTCCTGAAGTAGGATTTGGCGCTCCAGGAATAAAAACAGTGAATAACTCATCATCAATTTGGTCCATTAAAAACCCTATTTGCCACACTTCTTCAATATCCACTAAAACCACTTTGCGAATATTTGCAGAATCTATACCAACCGCTTCTTCACCAAGACCTTTAAAAAAGGAATACCCGGGGATTAGACTTAAAATGTTATTTTCTATATAGCGCTGTAGTTGTTTGGCCTTATCCGTTTTTGCCAATAAGCCGGCGATAAAACACAGCAGTATGAGAAGGATAAAGGATATTACCCTGGCCATGGTGATATTGCTTATTAATTCATAGGAGAATTTGGCAACCAAGGGTCCAACTAGGGTGCGCATCAAATCGACAATCTTGATGATAAGCATGATCAGAAGTGCCACTGGAACTATGAATAAAAAACCTCCGATTAAGGTAGTTTTAATAAAGGACTTTACGGATTTCATGACACTGCAGTTTTTATGGTCGGACAATTCTGAAAATTGGATGTTCGTGCAAACACCTACTTTCGGCCTCCTCCGAAAATTTCACTCCCAGAATAGGCCATATTTTGTACCTTACTAAAATAAGCTTAATTTTTAAAACCATCGAAAAATTGATGGGTTCTCAGGCTTGTTAATCTTATATAAAGGCTCTCAGGTTCTGTGACTATCGTGTAGCACTTTCTTGAACTCTTCAAAATTTAAAAGATTCAGATTTTCCTTTCTGTTCTTGGCGAAAACAGCGTATTCATAAAAGGGGTTAGTTGGTTCGATAGCGGTCCCGATAGGATGTGTTTTAGACAAAATACCAACACCCCAATCCGTATCGATACAGCAGGAATAAAGAGAAGTATTATATCTGGCTTTTTGAAATGCTTTCCAGGTGGTCCCTGTCCAGTACCCTTCGGCTGGGGTATGTTTATAGTTGTAATTTTCTCTTGCATTCCATTCCGTGGGAGGATTGCAATCGTGTAAGACAATAAAACCATCCTCCTTAATATAAAGCAAGGCGTTGGCAATATCTTTTTCTACCTGTTCTGCCAAGTGTAAACCATCAATAAATATTAAGTCGAACGTTATGTTTTTATCTAAAATTTTACCCGTTTCCAGCTTCGCAAAAAACGCATCGGAGGTCATTTTGAAATCTATTGAGTCATCTGTAAATTCGAAGCCCGGGTCGACGCTATATTTGGTGTCAGCAAGGATATGATTAAAATTATCTTCCGTATTTCGTGTACCGATTTCTAGGTATTTTGTTTCCCTATCCAAATAGGCAAGCAAATAATTAAGTACCTGCGTTCGTTTTGGGTCCTTATTAATCTCAAGCTTTATTAATGCTTTGGTTTTTTTGTATTCCGGATCATTCAGTAGTCTTCCTCCTCGTTTTAAAAATTTTAAAAGATTATAATTAGTTTGCATTGAGGAGTATTGGGATTTGCATTAAATTCAAAAAAGATTAGGTCGGAATTCTTTTTAAAATAAATTTTATCTGACCTCTATGGTTCGATTCATGTTCACAGACGTGGAACCACTTACAGTAATTATTGGTGGGTTTATTTTCAAAGAAATCTTCAGATTTTTCTAGCCAGCTGTCTTCTCTTTTTGCGAATTCTTTTTTTGTGACACTTCTAACTTCACTTAAAATATCCAGGTAATACTCTATAGGATTCCCTTTTATTGTCTCCCGCGCATTAGCCCCTAGATTCATAGGTATATCCCACTTTTGCTTAATGCTCTCATCCCAGCTTCCCCATGCCATTTCTTCAAAAGTATTTAATTGATAGTATCTCTCAGTAGCTGCCAAATGGAGCAGCATGGCTCCAATGGAGTTGGAGGATTCGTCTATTTGAAAATCTAATTGCTCTATACTTAGATCTCCTACACTCCCAATTAACCAATATCGCATCATTTCCATGGTGGATAATAGAGTGCCAATTTCTGGAGTATATCCTTTTTTTGGTCCAATAAGGTATAAATCTTCTTCCTTAAAGGTATTGCTTTTAGGGCTGTCGAAAGCATAAAGGGAACTGCCCATGGTCCCTGCTAAAAGGAATGTTGCTCCTTTTAAAAATCCTCTTCTGTTTTCCATATGGTTTTGAATTTAAATTTCAGTATTTAGGTTGACTTTAATTTACGGAATTGATCTCTAAGTTCGGATAATCTATCTTTAGCGTCTTTTCCAATTTCCTGATCGGCCTTGTTGTTCATGTTGTACAAATACTCTATTTGGTCTGTCAGCATGGGTTGTTGATAGATTCCTTCTTTGGTTTGAAGAACTCCCAACACCTTTTCGATAGATGCGAGTACTTTTTTATCAGATCGCTTATCCGATTCCATCAGGGTTTTCTTTTTCTCTTCCAAGTCGAACTGGTACCTTCTCGCTTCGTTTAAAAGAGATTTTACCTCCATTAAGAAGGCATATTGGTTGTCGATGGTTTCTTTCCCAATCCCATCACTGATAACTTTTGGATCTGTTTTTATCTCAAACGATGCTTCGTAGCTTTTACCATCGACCATCAATTTAACCGAATAGCTACCTGGAGGTACCAGGGCTCCATTTTTATAGCGGTCGTCCTCGTCTGCACTCCAGGGGCCTTTTGTTTTCATGTCCCACACAAAGCGATGAAGTCCCGCACTCGTCTTGAGGTCGTACCAAAGGGCATCGTCTGTAAATTCGGTATTCATATTCCTGGTTGTCTCTGCTTTCTTTGCCGAGGTACTATCACTCGAATATCGGTTGATTAGGGTTTTTCTTTCATCATAAAATTCGAGTACAACAGGGGTTGTAACGGTCGATTCTAAATTAAAATCAATACTTATTCCGGGATAGGGATAGACGGGCATGGTACTATTTCCAGCACCAGAAGGATGTCTATACCTAATAGCTTCATTGGGAGAAAATAATTTGGTTTCTTTAAGAGCATCGTCCGAAAGTTGTCTTAGAATTTCTATATCATCTAAAACCCAAAACCCTCTGCCCATGGTAGAAAGGACCAAATCGTTTCTATGAATCTGCAAATCCGTAATAGGAGTAATGGGCAGGTTGTTTTGAAGGGAAACCCATTGGGCTCCATCATCTATCGACATAAAAACACCGTACTCCGTTCCTGCAATTAATAATCCCTCTTTTTCTGTATCCTCCCGAATGACACGAACTGGGGAATCTTCTGGAATTCCGTTTGTAATCAAATTCCA
>CAZWPZ010000009.1:0-3256 GCA_964636005.1 uncultured Eudoraea sp. | reverse complement strand
ATCATTGGTACGGTTACCAGCATAGGATCTAAAGGACCCAAATAGCCAACCACCACCAGGGTTCCATTAGTCGCTAAGGTGCCTACATAGGGGTTTAGGTCGTGCTCATAGGGTACGGTATCAATTATTAGGTCAAAACGTCCCATAGCTTCTTCCATTTGGGAGGGATCTGTGGAAATTATTACTTCATCTGCGCCCAGAGCCTTTGCATCTTCCATTTTATTAGTGGAACGGGAAAATAATGTCACATGAGCTTCCAGAGCATGTGCCAACTTTATGGCCATATGACCTAAGCCTCCTAAACCCACTACCGCAACCTTACTGTCTTTACCGACATTCCAATGCCGTAAGGGAGACCAAGTAGTAATGCCTGCACACAAAACCGGTGCAATACCTGCAAGATCTAAGTTATCAGGAACACGCAGAACAAAGTCCTCATCAACGACAATTGCCTCAGAGTATCCCCCATGTGTTGGAGTCTGCAGATGTTTGTCGAAACCACCATAGGTGCCTACCCATTCCGGACAATACTGTTCTAAATCCGCTTTACAATTATCGCAGTTTCCACAAGAATCTACTAAGCATCCCACAGCTACAATATCTCCTTCCCTATATCTTGTCACTTCAGCACCAACTGCCTTTACTTTACCTACAATTTCATGTCCGGGAACCACAGGATACTGTGTCATTCCCCAATCGTTTCTTGCAAAGTGTAAATCTGAATGACATACACCACAATACAAAATATCTATTTCGACATCCTTAGGTGTAACCTTTCGTCTGTCAATTTCCAATTGCTTTAAATCTGCTTCTGCCGATTCGGTTCCATACGCTTGTACTTGTACCACTTCCATAGTCTTTATCTTTTATTTGAGTTATTCTTAAAGATATTGAAATTTTATAACAATCTGGTTAAAATCAACAGACGATCAATGGAAATCATAGCGTGTATTTAGATGAATATTTCTTTACAGATAAAAGTTCTCTGACTTTCCAAGCGTATATTACTGCTTATTGAATCTTGATGCCCTCCATAGAGGATAATTTACCCGTGACTAGCCAACCCCCAAAGTCTTCTGAAACTGCCAAAAGAAGGGTGTTTTTCCCCTTGTTTAAGTTTAAGAACACTGCGTCAAATAAGCCAACAGTCCCCAAATAGCGGTAATCCCTGGATCTAAAATTATTCGAGCCTTTATAGATTGGTTTCCCATTTAGAATCACTACTACTCTATCGCTGTATCCAAATTCGAAGAGTTTTGTTGTAGAATCTTCAGCTGTGATGGTTACTCTGGCAAAAACAGTATTCTCTTTTGTATTGTCATAACGTTGTACCTCCCTAGATATATTGGCAGCGGTCCCCTCTTCTACTCTAATTTTTTTGTTCCATTTCCTGTCGGAAATAACCCTAGTCGACACCATAATATCATCCAATGCTTTCTCCTCAAACTTATCAGAAACCTCCCATTCGGGGATGAGTCCTTCGATAGGCTTTCTTGCGATTGGTTTAAAATCTATCAAGTTTGGGCTTGTCTTATCAATTTTGATATTTGCTATATGCATTCCCGTTGCATTCCCTCCGTTAAGGCTTATTCCTCCTTCTTTCGGTGAGTGGAATAGCTCCCAGGAAAGATTAGGTGAATCCGAATAGTCAAGAAAGACTTGAGCTTTATTTTCTTTAAAGACTACCTTAACATGCGTCCAATCATCATACCGATAGGTATAAGGAAAGGAGTATCTTTTACCGTAGTAAAGTTGCCAGGGAGACAGTCCTTTCGTAAGAGGAATTGCTTGATTAGCGTCCGGATTGCCACTTTGATGGGGTCGTAAATAGAAATGCTCTGCATCTTCCTCATTGATTCGAAAATACAGACCGGGAAAGGCTTGTTCCTTTTTAAGGAAAATATCATATTCTATGGTTCCGTTGCGCATAGCGACCTCTTTTAAACGCATACTTCCACCTTGTAAGTAGATGGCTTCCTGACCTTTATATGTTTCAAGAACGTAAGATTTCGCCTCAATTTCCCAATTTAGGGTGTCTAGTGGAATGTTTTGTACCTGGGCAATTCCTAATAGAGGGGTTAGAAAGAAGGCCAAATGTTTTGCTATATACTTTATCATATCTAAATGTTTTAGACCCTTAAGTTCTGCGTTCTTCATGCGACATCAAGAACAAAGTGGTGCAAGTTCATTCATTCTGGTACAGGTCTTAATTTTTTGCAATCTTTGTAATAGAAGTTACGGCATGAATGCAGATGATAAGCTGATAAAAAAATGTTTGAGACAAATCGAGGAGCAACTTGGGTGGGGCCCTTCCGAGGATTGGCACAGTAAGGTGTATTCCGAATTAAGTGATCGCATTCAGGAGCAAACACAGGTTTTGTTAAGTCCGACTACCTTGAAACGTGTATGGGGCCGCGTTCAATATACTAGTGCTCCTAGTATTACCACTTTAAATACGCTAGCCAATTTCCTAGGATACATAAATTGGCGGGATTTTAAATTACAACATTCCAAAAAGAAGCCCTCGGGTGTACTAAAACGAGTTAGGGCGAACATTGCCATAATTATGTTGGCAGCGTCCTTTATGACCTTGGTTTTTATCACGCTGTTTTCTTTAAAAGGATCTGGTCTTAAGGAACCTATTGTTCCTTCTGAAATAGTCTTTCAGAGTAGACCCATAGCGGAAGGTCTTCCCAATTCGGTTATATTCGATTTGGATATTAGCGGGATACGTTCGGACAGTATTTATATACAGCAATATTGGGACCCGACAAAGACAATTAAGCTTAACCAAAATCAGAATCAGGCTACAGGTCAGTATTATTATCCGGGGTATTTTCGGGCAAAGTTATTAGTGGATGGTAGTATTGTTAAAGAGCACGATTTGTTTATTAAAACGGAAGATTGGCTGGGAACAATAGACTATGAACCTATCCCTAAATATATAGCTTCTTTGAAAAATGAGTACGGCGCGCTTTCGATGCCACCTGAAATTATGAAAGAACTGCATGCAAGTGAAGAACCACTATATACTACTTTCCATTTCGTACAACCGCTTAAACCTTGTTCCGGAGATGATTTTAGTCTGACTACGAGGTTAGTAAACACTTTTAAGGATAAATGGGCAGTCTGCCAAAAGTCGGCAGTAATTGTGTTAGGTACCAAGGGTGCTTTGCTAGTACCTCTTGCCATACCGGGATGTGTATCGGATATTGGAATAATGATGAATGATGTTTATCTGAGTGGAAAAAAGACC
>CAZWPZ010000008.1:0-1802 GCA_964636005.1 uncultured Eudoraea sp. | reverse complement strand
ACAAAAAAGTTAAACGAACAAAATACCAAGGAAGTTATGCCACAAAAAGAAACAATAACTTTTGAAGATTTTACTCAAATGGATATGCGAGTAGGAACTATTCTTGAAGCTGAAAAAATGCCAAAAACTAAGAAACTAATGGTTCTTAAAGTGGATACAGGTATAGATGTCAGGACAATAGTATCCGGTATTGCAGAGAGTTTTAAGCCAGAAGAACTCATAGGAAAACAAGTAACCGTTTTAGTAAACCTCGCTCCTAGAAAATTACGTGGAGTTGAAAGTCAAGGGATGATTCTAATGACAGAAAATTCCAATGGTAATCTTGTTTTTATTAATCCTGACGAGGACAATATCAATAACGGGGAGACTATAAATTAGTAGGTGCTACAAATAGCTTACCATCCTCGATATACCCTCCCATTGCCCCCGGGTCACAGATTTCCTATGCTGAAGTACGATTTACTACCTAGGCAATTGATCTTTGAGGGCACTTGTTCCGAGAAGAACTTCTTTGAACCAGGACTTCCAAATAAGAAACATATCCTTAGGGTTCACAAGGAAGCCTATTACAAAAACTTGATTGGTCTCAACTTGAGTAAATCAGAAGTAAGAAAAATTGGTTTCCCTCTTAGCGAGATCTTGATAGAAAGAGAACACCTTATTACCCAAGGAACCATAATGGCCTGTGATTATGCCTTGGAATTTGGAATTGCTATGAATATAGCAGGGGGCACGCACCATGCCTTTACCGATCATGGAGAGGCCTTTTGCCTATTAAACGATCAGGCAATCGGAGCAAGATATTTGCAAATTGAGCGTGGGATAGAGCAAATTCTAATAATTGATCTGGACGTCCATCAAGGAAACGGAACGGCCGAAATATTTCGAGGTGATTCTAAGGTATATACCTTCTCAATGCATGGGGCAAATAATTATCCTTTTAAAAAGGAAACTTCTGATTTAGATATCCCCTTAAAAAAAGGCACCACCGATATAGACTACCTGGAAACGCTTCAGAATGTATTACCAAAACTAATTGAGGAAGTAAATCCAGAATTTATCTTCTATCTATCTGGAGTCGATATCCTTAATTCAGATAAATTAGGATCTTTATCTCTTACTCAGGAAGGTTGCAAGAGAAGAGATGAACTTGTGCTTACAAATTGTCAAAAATATAATATCCCTGTTCAATGTAGTATGGGAGGAGGCTATTCTCCTGATATAAAAGATATTTTAAATGCCCACGCGAATACCTATAGAGTTGCGCAGGAGATATATTTTTAAGTAAGGAATCGATAAAATAGAATACTTGAAATGTATCAGATTTTGTATCTTCAAAACCTAATAACCTTTCAATGCCAAACACCATAAATTCCTTTCGTATACCACAAACTTGTGTATTCTTAGTTGCACTAATTCTAATTTGTTCTTCGAGTTGTGCCGACAAAAAAAAGACTAAAACTACTCCCACGGTTTCCCAATCAGAAAAAAAAGACAAACTCAAGGTTATTTTTGATACGGATGCCAATAACGAACTAGACGACCAGCACGCCTTGGCATATTTATTATTCAATGGTACAACCTTCGATGTAGATGCAATAACGGTAAATGCGACGTACAATGGCGGCGACATTCAGGGACACTATGACGAGGCCTTGCGTGTTCTTCAACTATGTAATCTGGAAAACAAAATACCGCTTCTTAAAGGTGCAAATGGCAATTCTAAAACGATTGTGGAAAACTGGGATCCTAATTCTTTTGACGGACAAGAAGCAGTGGACCACTTACTTGAAAAGACATTA
>CAZWPZ010000007.1:0-2319 GCA_964636005.1 uncultured Eudoraea sp. | reverse complement strand
TAGTATGGCAAATCTAGGCGGAATATCCACTGCTCCTGCAGTTACATCGGCCTACAAAAAAGAACTAATGCCACATGCGATTGTATTGGCAATTTTGAGTATGGTAACGGGTACGGCCTGGGGTATGCTTACTATTTTTCTATTTAAAAACTTATAAGGTGTTTTTATTTTTTATAGGTTAGGTAAAAATATCCAATCAACTTTTTTGAGAAACCAACATTCTTTTTGAGACATAGGCATTTTAACTTGGAGGTTACTACAAAGGCGTACCCACTGATGTGCGATAGAAAAATCTACCAGACATATACCCAAAAACCTTTGGACAATCTTTGTTATATTTGACGAAAGACCAATTCACACAAGACTTACCCTCAAGATTTACGTATTCGGCTAATCTGTTGCGATACAAACGTTTTAAGGCTTGAGGAAGTACGAATGGGAATTTTTCGGGCACACTTTAAATGGGTGATTCTACAAACAAACAACGAAGCTCTAAACACTATTGTTTTTAACGCAAGGAGTCCATTATATGAGAATAAAGAAGACAAGATTCATTATAATCCTATTATTTTGGACCATTACCTTTACCAATGCACAAACGGATCAGTACGGGGGTTGGACCGAAATTAAAGCACCAGCAACTGGTTTTTTTAGCCTAGCGGAAATCAACGGACGTCATATTTTTGTTACCCCGGACGGACATGCTTATTATCCCCTGGGTGTTAATCATATGAGCGTGTACAACAAGGAGGAGTATAGTCAGGTAAAAGCGTTCCAGAAGGAAGACACTGCACTACAGCGGTTACTAGATGATATCAATTACCTAAACATGAATTCAGGTGGTGGGGATTGTCCAGAAATTATTAGGGATACACTCCCGTTTTTTAAAACCATAAGTCTCGCTAATAACGCCCATTGGCTGCCAGCCAACAAGTTTGCGTTTCAGGATGTGTTTGCTACTGATTTTATAGACGATCTTAAAGCGAAAATCAAAAAAGAATGCCTCCGCTACAAGGATAACAAGTATTTGATTGGTTATTACTGGACGGACACGCCGCGCTGGGATATACGGATTTCGAGAAATCGGCATCTAAAAGACTGGGTTTCCTATTTACGAAATCTGGATGAGAACCATGCCGGGAAGCAAGCCTATGTTGCGTTTATGCAGAAAAAGTATAAGACTATTGAGAACTTCAATACAACCTACGGCCTGGATTTTGAGTCTTTTGAAACGATGCGCAATGGACGATTTGACCATATTGATTTTCAAAAGCCTTATGTAATAGAAGACGACACGGAATTTTTAGGTGTTATTGCCCATCACCTTTATAAATTGGCATTCAAAACGATCAAAAAGTACGCCCCTCACCACCTTATCTTAGGAGAAAAGTATATAGCGGAAGATTATCCAGAATCTGTTCTAAAAGCTGCTGCCAAATTTGTAGATGTTATCTCTGTTCAACCAGGCCCTGAGAAAGGTCCCGGACCAGGTCCAGGAAAAGAAGAGAGTGTTTTCAATAAAGAAGGAATGGAACGATTATTTCGAATTACTGGAAAACCAGTGATGGTATGCGATCATACTGTATCGTTCTACACAAAAGAACATCCTGTGACGCTATGGAACCAATTCGATTCTCAGAAAACTGCTGGAGACTCGCAGTATAATTATATTCTGCAGACTTCAAAAACACCCTACATCGTAGGATATATGAATTGCCAATACCTCGACGCCTATGATCCTAGAAGAGGACTGCTAAAACAGGGTTTGCTGGGCAAAGATGGCAAAATGCATCAACCATATGCAGATGCAATTAAAAATGCCAATATGGAGGCACTGCATTGGATTCAAAAGGATTTAGTCAAATGACACCCATGGAGGAGGCAAAGCTATTGTAATAATTTTCCTCTTTTATTTATCATTCTATACTAGGAGTCTTAATGTAGCTTCTGCGATTATAAATAGTGTTCCATATCGGACTAACATAAAGAAAAAACTGACATTCCTTCCAACGAAAATACCCTGAATACAAACTATACCTATCCTACTATTGGAGGTTTGTCTGAGATAAAGGGTTGATGATAACGTCGTCTTCCAGTGGCCTTGTAGAGCGCATTCGCCAGGGCTCCCATCACAGGTGGGAATGGCGGTTCTCCCATACCGGTAGGATCGATTCCATCATCTACAAAATGGGTTTCAATCTCTTTTGGGGCCTCGCTATGCCGTATCAATCGGTACCCATCAAAGTTGGTCTGCTCTGGTGCTCCGTCTTTAAAGGTAATGGCGCTGTACATAGCATGACCGATACCATCAATAACGCC
>CAZWPZ010000006.1:0-2109 GCA_964636005.1 uncultured Eudoraea sp. | reverse complement strand
ATCTCTTTTGCGCCCCATTTTTTTTATTAGTTTCTCAGACAATTGAAAATAATCATCATCTAATTTTTGAGAACAAAACATTCCAATCATCTCTAATAACTTATTTTCTCGTTCTTTAATAACTGTTTTATCCATATAAATAAGTTCTTTTTTCAATTGGAATTACTCCAATATCCTTAATATTATCAAGTATCTTTTTTAAAGTCATTTGAAAGTCTTTTATTTTTGGTGGATTTCCAAAAAACATATCATCAAGGTCAATATTATCATAGTTTTTCATTTCGTTTATAAGCTTGACTGACTTTTCAATGAATTCTTTTTCGTTTTTAAACTCTCCTGAAAGAAGTCCAAATTGTAAAGTCAAATCGTGATTAAATCTTTCCGACTCTATTAATATTGCTCGATATGCCTCTTTTGATAAATCTCCAGTATCCATTATTCTAGTTTGGTTGTTTTGCTTATTGCACGTTTAGTATATGAAAAGTAAGCGGTTATGCACAAAGTTTGAGACAAACCTAAAGACATTATTTTAATGCTTTTCCGCCTATTTTTTATATACATTGTGCCTGTTGCACAAGCACTTGTTAAAAATAGTAAATATTCTTATCTTTAAATATGCAAGGAAAGAAAAATTACCAAGAGAAATTATTTAGTTACTTTCAGTTAAGTGAGCGTATTGCTACAACTAATTTCTATCGTCGTTTAAAAGAAGTCTTACACCTAGATTTTCTGTATGAACAGACAAAATCCTACTACGGCACCAGTGGTCAGCAAAGTATAGATCCCGTAGTATTTTTTAAACTGTGTTTAGTAGGCTATTTAGAAAACATCATAAGTGATAGAAAGCTAATAGAACACGCCAGTATGCGACTAGACATACTGTATTTTATTGGTTATGATATAGATGAGCCACTACCATGGCATAGTACAATAAGTAGGACAAGGCAGTTATATCCAGAGCAAGTATTTGAGCAAGTCTTTACCCATGTATTTGAGATGTGCGTTAGAAAAGGTATGGTAAAAGGCACTACCCAAGCTATAGATAGCGCACCTGTAAAAGCCAACGCAAGCATGGATAGCTTGGAGCTCAAAGTGCCAGAAGAGGAACTGAACGAACACCTAGCACAGATTAGGCACATAAGTAACCGCGATAAAGAGACCTTTAGAAAGGCCAAAGAAAACAAAGCCAGCAAAGAGCAACAAGAACTTACAGCAAGCACAAAAGAACTTCAAGCCATTAAGAGTCGTAATAAAAACTGGAGCGAGAATCAAAACCACCGACCAGGCTCAGGGAATAAAGGGAGTCGTTACACGAGTAATAAGACGCACTATAGTCCAACAGATCCAGACGCAAAAATCAGTGTAAAACCCGGCAAGGCAAGAAAGCTTAACTACCATAGCCAACTCAGTGTAGATACGGGACATCATGTTATCACTGACATACAGGCGTACACGGCAGATGGCAAAGACAATCAGCATTTACCCGATATAGTAGATCGCGTATCCCAGCGCTTGTGGCGATCCGGCTTTAGATTAGAAAACGTACTAGCAGATACCGGTTATAGCAGCGGCGAGAACTACGCCTATTTAGAAGCAAAAGGCATCACCAGTTACATACCACCACACGGCACTTACAAAGGCGGTCCAGAAGGCTTCACCTACGTAAAAGAACATGACCACTACACCTGTCCAGCAGGAGAGATTATCCCTTTTAAAAAAGTATTTAACGATTACCGTACAGGCACAAGGAAGAAGGAATACCGCATATCGAGTAAACATTGTTCAGGATGTCGCTTTCGTGAAAGTTGCTTAGGAAAAACCGCCAAGGAGAAGAAGTTCAGTGTTACCTATTATCGAGAATACTACGAGCGCAACAACACCCGCCTAGCGACAGAGAAAGGCAAGGGTATGAAGTCCAAACGGCAATCCACCGTTGAACCTGTATTTGGCACCCTTACCCAATTTATGGGAATGCGCAAGATAAACACCATAGGACTACAACAAGCAAACAAAGTGATGCACCTATCTGCCGTGGCCTATAACCTAAAAAAATATCTAAAATTCACACAAAAACTCACAAAAACAGGAGCAGGAGAGCAGCGCTTGTTT
>CAZWPZ010000005.1:0-7233 GCA_964636005.1 uncultured Eudoraea sp. | reverse complement strand
CGATACTATTGCAGAATTTCTAGTAGGAGATTTTAGTTTTGTAGATAATGCTGAAAGGGTGAAAACACTAAAAATATTGACCATATTCACGCTGGGGTCCACTGTTGGGTTGGTAACCCTTTCCCATGTTCTAGGCTATGTACTAAAACACTTTAAGCATATTACTTCGGCTGTCATCATTGGTTTTATAACTGGTTCCCTAGGTGTTGTTTGGCCTTGGAAAAACCCATTATATTTAACAGACGCTAGCGGTCAGGTAGCTTTGGATTCTAATGGCGCCAAAATATTGGTAAATTATATGCGCTATATGCCAGATTTATCCTTAAAAACGAATTGGTGGGCTATTTTTTATGTTATACTAGGAATAACCCTATTAGTTGTATTAGAGTGGTATGGAAAAAAAAGAGAGACAGAAGAATAGATTTGGTTTGGTCGGAAGAAATATAGACTATTCCTTTTCAAAAACATATTTTACTAAAAAATTTGAGATTCTTGGTTTGGATGGCTTTTCTTACCAAAACTTTCATCTGGATACCATTAGCGGATTTTCAGAATTACTTCAGGCAAATCCAAATTTAAAAGGCCTAAATGTGACTATTCCGTATAAAGAAAAGATCCTGATTTATCTAGATCGAATAGATCATGAAGCCAATGAAATAGGAGCAGTTAATACAATAAAATTTACGCAGGAAGGCCTTAAAGGATACAATACAGATGCCTATGGTTTTAAAGAATCCTTAAAACCCTATCTACGGAAAGATCATACAAATGCATTGATATTAGGTACTGGTGGCGCATCTAAGGCAATCGCATATGTCTTAAGGGGCTTGAACATTGCCTATACATTTGTCTCACGCAACCCAAAACCAGGCCAATTGTCTTATTCTGAATTAAACGAAGAACATTTCAAATTAAATAAAATATGTATTAATTGTACGCCTTTGGGCACCCATCCACGTATACAAGACAAGCCAACCATTCCTTATGACATCCTAAGTGAAAATCATTTGTTATACGATCTAATTTACAACCCGGCTAAAACTGCCTTTTTAAAGGAAGGAGAAGCAAGAGGGGCTACCATTATTAATGGTTTGAAAATGTTAGAACTACAGGCCGAAAAGTCATGGGAGATATGGAATTCATAAGCCATGTCTACAACAGATTTAATCGTTGCGCAAGAGTGGTTTGACACTTAATTTATTGACCCTTCCGACTAGTTTATGTACATTTGTTAAAGGAAGGTAGTGCTCGTAGTGAACGTATTTATCTGAAGAAACCAGAAGAAAAATTGGAAAAGAAAGATCAAAAACTGCAGACTTCTGCAGATGGAAAAGAAAAGCCGGTAAACAAAAATACAGCTCTTGTTGAAGAAAAAAATACCGAATCAAAGGAACCTATAAAGTCTCAAAAAGTCACACAAACTGCAGGGAAATCAGAAAAGTCACAAGATTCCCTTGAGAAAGAAGTATCTTCTCAAACTAAGACAGAAACCAATGCACAGGAAGAGAAACAGGAAGAAGTCCATGCTGCGATAAAACAAGACAGCTCTTCAGATCAGACTTTAGAAACCGATGATTCAAAAGATTCTCCTGAAAATAACTCCGAGGAAGACAAAGAAGTACTGGAAGAAATAGACCAGTCTAATGCAGAAGATGCAGAAGATTCCGACAACCACAGAAGACACCTTATCCCCTTCCTTGATTATCATGCTATGTCTATTGAAAATTTGGTGGGTGAACTTCAAAAACTAATCAAAAACGAAAAAATACAGGCTATCAAAAAACATGTGGATAGCATCAAATACGAATTCGATCAAAAGTTTACCGAATTTATTGAGCAAAAAAAAGATGAATTCGTTGAAAAGGGAGGGAATGAAATTGATTTCCGGTATAATTCAGTTACAAAGAGACAGTTTAATGAAGTATATGCCGAGTATAGGGAAAAGAGAAATGCTTACTACAAGAACTTAGAACTAAGTCTACAGGAAAATCTTAAAGTTAGACTCGGTCTTATTGAGGAGTTAAAGGGTCTGGTAACCATTGAAGAGGATATTAATACCACTTATAAAAATTTCAAAGAAATTCAGGAAAAATGGCGAAATGCCGGATCTATCCCCAGAAACACATATAACGACGTTTGGAGAACATACCACCATCATATAGAAAGGTTTTATGATTTTTTACACCTCAATCGTGAGCTTCGAGATCTAGACTTTAAACATAATTATGAAGAGAAATTAAAGTTAGTCTTAAAGGCAGAGGCATTAGCCGACGAAAAAGACCTGAATAAGGCCTTTCGTGAACTTCAAACACTTCACAAGATTTGGAAAGAAGATATCGGACCGGTGGGTAAAGAACATCGAGAAGAAATCTGGGAGCGTTTTAGTAAGGCTACCAAAGCGATGCACCAACGAAGACAGGATTATTTTAACAGCCTGGAAAAAGTATATGAAGAAAACCTCATTAAGAAGCAAGAGATAATTGATAGCATAAAAAAAATAGGAGCAACTCCCGCTACTAGTCACAAATCTCTCCAACAGCAAATTGTACAAATTGAAAAACTAAGAGAGCTTTTCTTCAAAGCTGGCAGAGTTCCCCAAAAGGTAAATGAAAAAACATGGACTGCCTTTAAAGAAGCAGTACGATCCTTCAACAGAAATAAGAATTCTTTTTACAAAAAACTTAAAAAAGACCAGCAACAAAACCTGGAGAAGAAAAGAGCTTTATTAGCTAGAGCAATTGAATTAAAGGACAGTGAAGACTGGGAAAATACTACCAGAGAATTAAAAAAGATTCAAAGCGACTGGAAAGCAATAGGCCATGTGCCGAGAAAGTATTCGGACAGTATATGGAACGAGTTCAAGACTGCCTGCAACCATTATTTTGATCGCTTTCATGCTTTAAAAAATAAGGCGCATAAAGAGGAGTCCGAAAATTTAAAAAATAAATTAGCATGCCTCGATAAGCTTAAGGCATTTAAACTATCTGGAAATAAGGAAGAGGATATTACCAATCTAAAAGTATTGATTGAAGAATGGAAAGCCAGCGGGCGTGTACCATATCACAAAAAAAACATCAATAACAAGTTTAATGTGATTCTCGATGCTATTTTCAAAAAACTGGATGTTAGTGTTCAGGAAGCCGAACTCTTGAAATATGGAGATAAACTCAAAAAACTGGCCGGCTCCGATAATGAAAGGGCTTTAGGAAATGAACGCACCTTTATTAGAAGGAAAATAAATGAAAGTCTATCCGAAATTAGACAACTGGAAAATAACCTTCAGTTTTTCTCAAACACCTCAGAGAACAATCCTATTGTCCAAGAGGTGATAAAGAAAATTGATCGGCAAAAAGAATCCTTGGCGACATGGAAGGCAAAATTGAAAAATTTAAATATTCTTCAAAATAACTTAAACAGAGAACAGGCAGAATCAGAAGAACCTACACTAGAAAACACGGAGGACGAAGATTCTCAATAAAATAACCTGGTTTATTTAATCTCACTAATCCGAATATTCTTAAAGCGAATACGACCGGGCTCGGCAATTTGAAGAGCAATATAACCTTCCACTAGATCGTCATTTACTAGGTCTGCCGTTAGCTGGTTGTTAATCCATGTCTTAATTTTATTGCCTTCACATACTATCTTATACGTATTCCACTTACCTACAGTATTTATAAAAGACAAAGGTTCTGCTCTGGTCACAACGGATCCTGTTCTATATTTTTGATCAGGATGAACATCCCAAATATTCATTTCATAACAATCTGTATTCGATATAAGCGTGTCCTGGCATCGAACAAAAACGCCGGAGTTGACCAACTCATCAGGATAAAAATCCACTGAAAGTTCAAAGTTCGAATACTTATTTTTGGTCATAACATAACCAGTAGAACCCATAGAAGTGCCGATTAGCAGACCATCTTCGAATTCCCAAGAAGGCTTCCCAACCTGAAACCAGTCTTCTGAACCTTCCACGAAGATTGGATTTCCTTTCTTGGAACAAGAACCGATAATAAAACAAAATAGTAGAAGTAGTAAATAAGCAGTGTTTTTAGATAACATAAGTGCAACTTTTCAGATTAAAAATATACTATGAAGACTTTCGTTAAACATACTAATTAAAGAAAATAAAAGTACGAATAGAACTTATATTTTGCCAAATTAAATTTTGTTGGCATGTCTCCTTAGCGAAAAACATTCCTTACATTAGTAGGTATAAAAATTAAAATTTAAGTCTAATAACCTACCCTTATGAGAAGAGCCATTCTATTATCATTTAACATGTTTGTTCTATGCGCTTTAAGCCATGGACAGGAAATTGTTACCCTACCCGCAGATACTCAGGCTGAGGTAGTCTGGAAAGGAGATGAAAAAAACTACTACTCTAATATTTGGGAAAATCAAGTGGTTACTAACGTGTCTAAGCCCAGTATGGAGATCTTTAGACCAGATCCATCAGTGGCTAATGGCACCTCAATAATTATTGCTCCCGGAGGCGGTCTTTATGCCTTAAGTATCGAGAGCGAGGGCAACCAAGTGGCTAAATGGTTAAACAGCAAGGGGATTACTGCTTTTGTTTTAAAATACAGACTTGTACCGACTGGAGAAGATGGCGTAGCAGAAATTATGAATGATGGTGAACAAGTGTTGCAAAAAGTGGCCAAAGTGCTTCCTACCTCCTATAATGATGGCCTTAATGCGATTGAGTACGTGAGGAAAAATGCAGAAAAATGGAAGCTCGATCCTCAAAAAATTGGCTTTATGGGCTTCTCAGCGGGTGGCGCAGTAACTATGGGTGTAGCTTATCATTATACATCTGAAAACAGGCCTAATTTCTTGATCCCTGTTTACCCGTGGACTACAGCAATGCCAGTACAAGACTGTCCGGATAACGCCCCTCCTATGCTGGTGATATGCGCTACCGACGACCCTCTTGGCTTGGCATTAGGTAGCATTGAATTATATTCTTCCTGGTTATCTGCCAAAAAAGAGGTTGGTCTCCATATGTATGCAAAAGGTGGGCATGGTTTTGGTATGAAAAAACAAGGCCTCCCCTCTGACCAATGGATAGACCGCACCTATGATTGGCTCGTTTCTGAACAACTAAGTAGTGCGAAGTAATCCAAGTTTAAGAAATACTATTCGACATTTTTTTTTGACGGATTCCTCAATTGAAGTATCTTGCTTCGCTATATGTCAAAATATTTTTTCGCCCTTTTCACCTTTGTAAGTTGCAGCTTTGTTAATATAGTCTATTCACAAGGGGATTTTGCTGCAGAAGTTTTAGAAATCCAAAAGCGTTACGACAGTATATGGGATTCTAGCAAAAGCACAATCGTATTTACTGGAAGCTCTAGTATCCGTATGTGGAAAGATCTTCAGGAACGATTTCCGGAACATCAAATTGTTAATACAGGTTTTGGGGGATCGGAAACTGTTGATTTGCAAAAACATATAAAAGCCTTGGTTATAGACTTTAAACCGCATAAAGTCTTTATTTATGAAGGAGACAATGACATTAATTACGGTAAAACTCCTAAACAAATACTGTCTTCTACTCAATGGGTTATTGATGAAATTTTAAAGAACAATACGCAAGCGGAAATAATTCTTATTTCAGCAAAACCAAGTATTTCAAGATGGCATTTACGAAAGAAGTATCGAAAGTTCAATAAACGTCTGGCTAAGCTCAGTAGGCAAAATCCGGCTGTTTTTTATGCCGATGTTTGGAATCCGATGTTGGAGAATAAAGAATTAAGAAAAGAACTGTTTATTGAAGACAATTTGCATATGAATGACCTCGGTTATGACATATGGTACAACGTGTTAAAAAACTACATTAACTAATTGAATTATGCTTAAATCACTTATTTCCAAAACTGGGCTGGTACTCGTAATCGCAATCGGGATAAGTAGCTGTCAAACGAAAAAAACTAGAAATTTAAAGTTACCATCGACTAATATGGAGATGGAAGCTCTTATTCCAAAACCAAAAAAAATAACACCTACAAATCAGGCTTTTGCATTGGACCATACCACGGCTATTTTTACTTCCACCACGGATAGCTCTTTAGAAAAGGTAGGGTTATTCTTGGCAGACAAAATTAAAAGCAAAACCAATTTGAGGTTGTCTGTTAATGATACAGAAGTACCCGAGGTAAATGGCGTAATTTATATAAACCAGACAGATAGCGACGAATTGCAGTCCAAAGAGGCATACCAGCTGTACATTACCAAGGATTCTATAATTCTCAATGCAAAAACAGCAGAAGGAGCGTTTAGGGGCATACAAACAATCAGACAATTAATCCCTAATACTAGCAACGATACGATTACTGATTTACCCGTTTGGGTAGTTCCATCAGGTAAAATAATCGATGCACCTAATTTTGAATACCGCGGATCCATGCTGGATGTGGCACGTCATTTTTTTAGTGTAGAGGACGTAAAGAAATATATCGACCTGTTGGCCTATTATAAAATAAACGCGCTACACTTACACCTGACAGATGATCAAGGTTGGAGAATTGAAATTAAATCCTGGCCCAAGCTTACCGAAGTCGGTGGAAGTACCGAAGTCGGTGGTGCCTCTGGTGGTTTTTTTACACAGGAAGACTATAAAGACATAGTTTCCTATGCTGCAGAACGGTACATGATGATTATACCAGAAGTAGACATGCCAGGCCATACCAACGCCGCATCGGTCTCCTACCCCTTCCTGAATGGCAATGGAAAGACCCCGAAATTATATGAAGGAACCCATGTTGGTTTCAGCACATTTGATACCAGAAAAGATACTGTTTACGCATTTATTGATGACGTAGTAAGAGAGATTAGCGCTATTAGTCCAAGTCCCTATTTCCATATAGGGGGAGATGAAAGCCATGTTACCAAAAAGAACGATTATATCTATTTCGTAAACAAGGTCGAAAAAATCGTACAGAAATACGACAAACAAATGATCGGTTGGGATGAGGTCGCTCAGGCCGACGTTTCTAGTAATTCTATTGCCCAATTTTGGGATAGTGAGGAGAATGCTCAAGAAGCGGTAAAAAAGGGAATGAAAGTTATTGTTTCGCCGGCAAAGAAAGCCTATTTAGATATGCAGTACGACACCCTCTCTAAACATGGACTCCATTGGGCAGCATATATCCCTGTTGATACGGCTTATGTCTGGTCCCCAGAAAGCTATGCAGGTATCCCAATCGAGAATATCTTAGGCGTTGAAGC
>CAZWPZ010000004.1:0-21313 GCA_964636005.1 uncultured Eudoraea sp. | reverse complement strand
AGTGATGAGTTTCACTTTGTCCACCAGTCCTTAAGTGGCGATGGGGAGATAATAGCGCGGGTAGTATCTCTGGAAGATACCAACGATTGGGCAAAGGCCGGGGTAATGATGCGAAATGGTACCGCAGCCAATGCAGCGATGGTTATTATGGCTTTGTCTCCTAACCCTCTCGACGTCGGTGTTGCGTATAATTTCCATGATCGCCCTACCGCAGGAGCTAATATGACTCCTTCCTCAAATAATATTGGACCTATAGCTGTTGGGGATTATCCGTATTACCTTCGTTTAGTACGAGAAGGGGATACCTTTAGTGGCTATGCCTCTGCGACGAACGGGAATTGGCAGCTTTTGGGAAGCAGAACTATAAGTATGAATGAGACCATTGAGGTAGGCTTGGCTACAACCTCGCATCGCGATGGTACTTTGACTACGGCGGTATACGACAATGTTAGTGTTTTAAGCAGTTCCTCTCTAGCAGCAAAACAAGTGGAAAACTTCGCCGAAACCACTGGTTTGACTTCGGAAGAAGGAGAAATTGGTAAAAATCCTTTTGGGGTTTATCCAAATCCAACTGGTGGAATTTTAGCTTTGGATTTGAGCAATTACTTACGAGAATCGCTTCAGGTTACTGTTATCAATACCTCCAATCAAGTAGTGTTGATACAAAAGTTTAGTAGTGCCCATGCTGTGGAAGAAGTGATAGATGTAAGTAGTTTGGCAGAGGGGGTGTATTATATTACCATTCGCGGTATGCACAAACAAGAAACAGTTCCATTTATAGTGAAAAAATAGGCTTGGATGCCGAATAGCCAATTCCCAGTCTAATAAAATGTGGAAATGGTGTTTTCAATAATTGGTAAGATTTTTTTCAGTTTTTTCTGTGATATCACTAGCTCTTTGAGGCTATTTAGCTGTGATACGTTATGTACATCAGAAGCAATAAAATCAATGAGGCCTTTGTCAATGAGATAGGTCGCCATTTTTCTTACTTCAGGACCATAATAGTTACTCAGTGATAGGATGTTTAATTGGAATAGTACCCCTTTCTCTTTATAGTATCGGTATTTTTTTGGCGTTGCATGCCAGTAGCCATAACGTTCCGGATGCGCCAAAATAGGAAAGTAGCCGTTTTTCATCACGCTGAGTACACTTTCTTCGAAGTGGATCGCTGGTTGCAGATAAGACATCTCTACTAATAAGTAGTCTTTTTGCATAGCCATTACCGTTTTATCTTCTAGTAATTCCTGAAAACCTTCGTCGATCATATGTTCTGCAGCACCCTCAATACGAATATCTTTCAGATTTTGCGCCAATAATTCGTTGGTAAGTTTATGCAGCGATTCTGTTATGGTCTCTTTACTGTTGGGATAGTAGTTATGCATGATATGCGGGGTGGCAATAAAACTATGAATACCAATATCAGAGAAACCTTTAATTAGCGCTATAGAATCCTGAACCGTTTTGGCCCCGTCATCAATCCCTGGTAAAATGTGATTGTGTATATCAATCATACCAGACAGATAGTCTGTTAAGAATTTTTTCTTGCTAAAAAAATGAATCATAGTAAAGACTTAGCCACAAAAATAAAGATATAATTATATTCTTATTTCGTGAATCTAAGCCTTTTTTAGAAACTTACATGATGATTTTAAAGCTTATTTACTATACTCGCCTGGGCCGCAGCAACTCGTGCAATAGGAACTCTAAACGGGGAACAGCTAACATAGTTCATTCCGATTTTATTGCAAAATGCAACAGAGCTTGGCTCCCCTCCGTGCTCACCACAAATACCAACTTTAAGATTAGGTTTTGTATTCCTTCCTCTTTCTGTACCTAGAATAACTAATTGTCCAACACCTTCTTGATCCAGTATCTCAAATGGATCGGATGTAAGAATCCCTTTCTCTAAATAGATAGACAAGAATTTACTTGCATCGTCTCTGGAATATCCAAAGGCCATTTGTGTCAGGTCATTGGTTCCAAAGGAGAAGAAATCCGCTTTCTCTGCTATCTTATCAGCCATAAGTGCAGCTCGAGGTATTTCTATCATGGTTCCAACGAGATAGTCTACTCTGTCTTTTCGTTCCTCAAAAACCAGTTCTGCCGTTTTTCTTATTATCTCATCCTGTACCACAAACTCATTGACGGTACCAATTAAGGGCACCATAATTTCTGGGGTAACCGCAATACCTCTTTCCTTTAAGTTTAAGGCAGCTTCTATAATGGCTCTGGTTTGCATCTCTGTAATTTCCGGATAGGTATTTCCTAGTCTACAACCTCTATGGCCCAACATAGGATTAAATTCTTGTAGTTCCGCCACCTTGCTTTTTACTGCTGCCAAGGAAATATGCAGGTCCTCTGCCAGTTCCTTTTGGGTAGCCAATTGGTGAGGTACAAATTCATGTAAAGGAGGATCTAATAACCTAACCGTTACGGGAAAACCTTGCATGGCCTCAAAAATCCCTTCGAAGTCGGACCGTTGCATAGGAAGAAGTTCTTTCAAAGCTAATTTTCTTCCCTTTACCGTGTCTGCTAAAATCATTTCCCTCATGGCTTTTATTCTATCCGCCTCGAAGAACATATGTTCTGTCCGCGTAAGTCCAATACCCTCTGCTCCAAACTTTCGGGCAACCAGAGCATCCTTTGGAGTATCTGCATTTGTCCTTATTTTCATCTCTCTATAGGCATCCGATAAGTTCATGAGCAGCGCAAATTCACCACTTAGTTCTGGTTCCATGGTGGGCACCTTCCCTTCTATGATATTACCTGTACTCCCATTTATAGAAATCCAATCACCTTCGTGGTATTCTCTACCATCAACCTTCATTACACGGTTCTTGTAATCTATTTTAAGGGCACCAGCACCAGACACACAGCATTTTCCCATTCCCCGGGCAACTACTGCAGCGTGTGAAGTCATACCACCTCGGGCAGTTAAAATTCCTTTGGCAATATGCATACCTTCCAAATCTTCCGGAGAGGTTTCTATTCTGGCGAGAATGGTATATTTAAAACGATCCGCTTCGTCTGCGAAAAAAACCAGTTGGCCTGTTGCTGCTCCCGGAGAAGCAGGGAGTCCTTGAGCAATAATGGCTTCTTTTTCTAACCCGGTGGGGTCAAACACAGGATGTAGAAGTTCATCCAGTTTGTTGGGTTCTATTCTGAGAAGTGCTTCTTTCTCGTTTATTAAGCCTTCCTTTAAAAGGTCCATTGCTATTTTTACCATTGCGGCTCCGGTTCTTTTCCCGTTTCTAGTTTGCAATATCCATAGGATACCGTCTTGAATGGTAAACTCCATATCCTGCATATCGCGATAATGCTGCTCTAATAGCGCTTGGTACTTCTTAAGTTCCAGGAATTTTTCTGGCATTATTTCTTCTAAGGAAGGATAATTTGTTTTGCGTTCTTCTTCCTCAATCTGCGCAAGTTCTGCCCATATTTTGGAGCCTTTAATCGTTATTTGTTGTGGAGTTCTAACACCGGCCACTACATCTTCGCCCTGCGCATTAATTAAGTATTCTCCGTTAAAAACGTTTTCACCAGTGGCAGCATCTCTGGTAAAGCAGACACCTGTTCCGGAAGTCTCTCCCATATTTCCATACACCATGGCCTGCACATTTACAGCAGTTCCCCAATTGGAAGGATAACCATTCATTTTTCTATAGTAGACTGCTCTATCTCCGTTCCAACTATCAAAAACTGCCATGATCGCACCCCATAATTGTTCCCAAGGATTCATAGGAAAATCCTGGCCAGTTCGTTTTCTGACAATATCTTTAAAGTCATAAACGAGATCCTTTAGATCTTGTATTGTAAATTCTGTATCCAGCTGAATATCTCTTTTGTCTTTCAGATGTTCCATTATTTCTTCAAACGGATCAATGTCTTCCTTGTTAAGGGGTTTCATTCCCAGGACTACATTAGAATACATTTGAATAAATCTTCGATAAGAATCCCAGACAAAACGCTCATTACCCGTCTTTTTAATCAAACCATGTACCACAGTATCGTTAAGACCGAGATTAAGTACGGTATCCATCATTCCGGGCATAGAAACTCTTGCTCCGGACCTTACCGAAATCAAGAGTGGATTTTCTTCCTCCCCGAAACTTGTTCCCATATTTTTCTCAATAAAAGAAATGGCATTTTCCACCTCTTCTTTTATCAGGAAAATCGTTTCTTCTCTTCCAAGTGTATTGTATTCTGTACATACTTCGGTGGTAATTGTAAATCCTGGTGGCACCGGTACGCCTAAGGAACTCATTTCTGCCAGGTTGGCTCCTTTTCCTCCCAAGAGGTTTTTCATTTCACTATTTCCGTCTGCCTGCTTATTGCCGAAGCGATAAACTCTGGTTTTAACCTCTGATAACGTTTCCATATACCTTATTGTTTATAAATGATTGCTCGAAATTAGTGCCCTTTACGCTAAGAAAACATGACCATTGTCATACTAATAGTATAAAAGCAAATCTTAAGCATGCACTTACAAAATGCATCACGCGTGTATCCTATCTTATAATTGGCGATTAAGGGTCCAAAAGGCAAAATCCACTTATGAATCGCAGTTCGGTAAAGGATTTAAGGATATGATCTACAGTATGGAACGGTACTTGCTATTTAGGAGTAGTATATGGGGAACACTTTAAAATAAAAATAGTTTGTGCAATAACCTTTGGGTACATGAGTCATCAACCTTTATAGGAAGAACTACTATGAAGATTTTTATCACTTCAGAAGGAGTTCCTTTTTATAGAAATTTTTAACAAATAGGGATTTGATTATTTTGTATTTTATGGGAAAAGGAAAATTGTTAGAACCGACAGAATAGTTATTAATACTAAATCAATGGGTTATTAAAGGAAAAAAAAATTACTTTATGAAAAAGATATGGTTTATTGGTAGCAATTTGTTGTTAGTGGCGGTTGTTTCCGCGCAAATGGAATATCGGAGTATTAGCGGGGTAGTATCAGACGGTAACGGGCCATTAGAAGAAGTAGTTGTTGCAAATATGGACTCTAATGTTGAAGTTAGAACAGACAAAAGAGGCCGTTATGAGATTGATGCTTTGAAAGGGGAGAGGTTGGCTTACAATTATAATGGCAAAAAAACGATCGAAATTGATGTAGAAGATGTAACTCAGTTTTTAAATGTCGAACTTAAGAATGAAGTCCAGGAATTATCGGAAGTTGTTATAACGAAAAAGCGAACGAAATCTCAATTAGAATTAAGTAGGGAGTACAATGGCAACCCAGATCTCATTAGAACCTCTTACGGCATAATAGATACCAAGAAGTCTAACTATAATATCAGGGTCTTTCAAGGAAAGGATCTAAACCCTGCTTCTTTTGATGTTGTCTCTATTTTGAGGGCAAAGGTGCCCGGTATTTTGATTTCAAACAGGATAAACGATATAAATAATGTACGCGCGTATTTCCAAAGGGGCTATACTTCTATCAATAATCCTACGCCCATTTTGTTTGATGTGGATGGTACCTTAATGCATACAGTACCAATGTATGTCGACGCGATTAATATTGATCGCATTGCTATTATTTCATCCATCGGTGCTTTAACCAGATATGGCAGTTTGGGGGCTGGAGGCCTAGTGGTAATAAATACGAAAGTGTCTAATTTTGTTACTGAGCCAGGCTCTAATGCTCCATTTGACCAAGCAAAACAGAGAACCAATTTTTTCAAAGATGGGGAAGCACTACCAGAGTTAGTAGATATCGCCCCTGCTTATATGAAAGATTTGCGTTCTTCTGAATCCATGGAAGAGGCCTTACAAGTATATCAGGAACTGTCCAGACGGAATAGTCCCTCCCCTTATTTTTATCTGGATTCCCGCACTTTCTTTTTAAAAGAAAGACCAAATCCAGAGATGGTGGAGCTTATAACAGAGAAAGTTGTACAAAAATTTTCAAAAAACCCTGTGGTTTTAAAGGCCTTGGCCTATCAAATGGATGAGATAGGTGCTTTTGATGAGTCCTTGGAAATTTACAAAAAGGTGTTCATTCTCAGGCCAGATTACCAACAGTCTTACCGAGACTTGGCTAATGCCTATTTAAACTTTGGAAATGCAAGACGAGCAGCTCTATTGTATGCAAGGTATAACTACCTTTTATCGCAAGATCTTTTTCAGGAATCCGAGACCTTTACGGCCATTTTAAAAAGAGATTTCGACAATTTATTGGCGAGGAATAAGGATTTAATTCCTAAGAATATGGTAAAAAACATAAAAGACAAAGAAGGTTTTAATGGGACGAGGTTATTTTTTGAATGGAACGATAGTGAGGCAGAATTTGATTTACAGTTTGTAAACAACAAGAAACAGTTCTATATATTTAAGCACAATCTGTTCGACAATGAGAACCTGATCAAAGAAGAAAAAAAATATGGTTTTTCTAGTCAGGAACATTTGATTTACGACCATGAGGGCGCTTGGAAAGTGAATGTAAAATACACTGGAAATAAGAGTCTTACGCCTACTTATTTAAAGGTTACTGTATATAAAAACTTTGGCCTTCCTTCTGAACAAAAAGAATTTAAAGTCTTTAAGCTTTCTGCCAAGAACGTCAATCAGGAATTAGCAACCTTTGTAGGGAGTTAGCACTATCCGTACAATTTTTTATTGGGGCTTTTATTGAGAAACAGTAGCTTACCTAGCGCTATTTAGTTGTTATTTTAAAACAATGCGCAAAGTTTCCTATTCTTTTAATGGGAGTTTTAATAGTTAACCTGTCTGAATGCTGTTCCCATTTTAAAACAAAATCGGTTCCTAGTAGTTCTATTTTGTCAATATTTTTCTTTAAATATTTAGACTGCTTTCCCAGAGAGGTGATACTAACTTCATTTTCCGGCCAATCCAAAACTATGGCATAAAGAATGTCCCCTTTAGTTGTAAAACGAATATCCTTATTTGTTGCTTCTTCATTTTGTCTTTCGGTCAGGTGTCCTTCTACAATCTTTTGCGGACCTTCTCCGTAGATGATAAATGGTCTGGTACCGTAAATTGCTTCTCCATTTATATCTAACCAATTTCCAATTTCGAGCAGTCTCTCTACCACTGGTTGAGGGATACTTCCTTGAGCAGTAGGGGTTATATTGAGTAGCACATTTCCATTTTTACTGACAACATCAACCAAAAAATCTATAATTCTATTGGTCGATTTATAGTCGGGATGCATAACGTGGCACCAGGAAGCCCAGTCGATGGAGTCATCCGTAAGCCAAGGAAAGTCTTTTTTTGTCCGCATCCGAGCCCTTTCTAAGTCTAATACACCACTGCCTTCTCTTAAGTCTTTAGCCTTATAGGTAACAACAACCTCTTGTTTAAGAGAGTCAGCAAAATTGTAGTAGTATTGAAGAAAATCTAAGCGGACTTTCTCCTCCAGTATATTTAGTTTATTGTCGAAATAAATCAGGTCTGGTTGGTATTTATTAATTACCTCCTTCACTTTTGCTAACCATTTTTCCGCAAACTCCTGGTTAGCCATATAGGTAGGAACTTCTTCAGAACCAACAAACTGGCTACCTGGTAATTTTGGACCGTATAATTCGCGATACTCTTCTCTAAAGGCATCTGTAGTGTTGTCCCATGTAGAATACCAAGACCAAAGCCATTGATGATGAAAGGTCGTTATGAATTTCAAATCCGTTTTTCGGACTGCGTTCATTATTTCGCCAACAATGTCTTTTTTTGGTCCCATATCTTTGGCATCCCATTTGGTCAATTCACTATCCCACATGGCAAAGCCGTCTGCATGCTCTGTTACTGGCCCTACGAAGCGTGCCCCCGCCTTTTGAAATAGGCGAACCCATGCTTCAGCATCAAAATTTTCTGCGGTAAACATGGGAATAAAATCTTTATACCCAAATTCGTTTAGAGACCCATATTTTTCTCTGTGATATTTATGGATCTCGTGTTCCTTATCATACATATAATGTGAATACCATTCTGTCTTATATGCGGGTACACTGTATGGTCCCCAATGAAAATAAATCCCGAATTTCGCATCCAAGAACCACTGAGGAACATCCTTTTTTTCTACAGACTCCCATGTAGCATTGTAAACTTTATTGGAATTCTTAAGATTTTGTGCATAAATAGGTGTCAGAGTAATTAGTAGAATAGCTAATACTATCTTTTCAGAAACCTTCATTAAACATCATATATTAAAATATCTAAAGATAATCATTCTGAGATGAGGAAGATTTCAGAACTTTAAGTGTTTGGCCGAAGTGGATACTTCGTTGATGTATTTAAGGAAATTAAGTATACTGAAGTAATTTTTGCAGAACTAGAATGGCTATAAATTAAAAAAGGTAGCTCCGAGGAGCTACCTTTTTTAATTGTCTATTGTTGTATTATTTTTTGCATACTACAGCATGCGCTATCACATGGATAGGTCCTTCCAGATTATCAGCAATGGTATATTGTCCAGGAGCAACGGTTGTCATCCCATTCTTTTTAGTTGGGAACATATCTGCACCGGCATAGGTGTGTGTTTCAATTAAATCAAAATCATCATTTATATTATAGGTTACCTCTACGGAGCCATTAGTATTGTATGAAATATCTACTGTTCCAACAAGTGTCCCTTTTCCTATATCACACTGACCAGCAGCCGCATATATTTCATAGGTGTAATCCCCAGTTCCTTCGAGTGCAATACTCCATCCCCATCTTGAAAACCCATTATCAATAAAGCAATTTGCTCCATTGGCATCACGTCCAAAAGCGGTAGAACAAGCTTCATCAGTAGTACATTCAATTTTAAAGTTAAAGTCCATTATCCACAGTCTTTCTTTTGTTTCTAGATCCGTAATCCATCCCCAGGTGCTTAACCCTAGAGCATTCAAATCAGAATCATAATTGGCACCACCTACTCCTATATGTGCTCCGTAATTAGGTGGAGCTACATTAGGATCTGGCCTCTGTTCCACTCCAAAGAGTCCTTCTGAAATACAATCAGTTCCACTTGCTTCTATGGTACTTCTTTCTGAATCGATTACATAAAAGTTCATGTTTTCTGAAACAGAATTATTACCTGCACAACCTTCTTTTTTATGTTCTCCACCGAGATTTTGCCATTCTTCAAAAGACATTTTTTCTTTTAGCCATACATCGACATTGACAACACAATCTCCCATCCTTGTAGAACCCGATATATTTGCCGTACCATTGTCATACTCTGTAAAGGTTAGTTCATTAGATTCTGTTGAAGAAAAAAAGGTGGTTGGATTAAAAAAATCATTTTCTTCTAATGGCCACCAAAAGTTTGCTGGTACCTGAGAATCTTCATAAGGGCAACGATCGGCATCTACGACATTGCATTGACGAATGATCGAGGGTTCATCTGTTTTCTCTTGTAGCTTTTTACCTCTAGCTTCTACAGTATTTAGTTCATCGTTCAGTACAGTTTCTGAATCACATGCCACAATCACAAGAAACACTAAGCAAGTTAATCTTATTAAGGTTTTCATGTCTATATATGTTAAGTTGATTATTACATTTATTGGTGTGAAGTTACACACAATCAATTGGTTATATTAAAAATCGTGATAGAATGCACAAAAAATCGGTAAGGAACTGATAGGCATTGGAAGTAATTCAGCCCCGTATTTATAAGAGTAGAGTAGGGCTTGCTTTAGGATAGGCAGAAAATCGTAGTCCACAAGTCTAATGTAACCCTATTCGGTAATATAGGTTTCCACTTCTAGTTTTTCTTAATTATAAGTTTTTATAGAGGCATTATCAGCTCGGCTATACTGTGTATTCAATACCAATGTAGAGGAATCTCTCTTTCACGCTAAATTTATTTAGATTAATTAAAAATAAAGTGTATTTTTGACCTCAGATTAAATAAAACTAAAAATATGGGGGTTTTACTTGTAATGTTGGGATGTGTGCTACTTTATCTTTCGTCGAAACACGCTCCAAAGAATTTAGCTAAATTAAAGGAAAAGACGGCATCCTCTCCACGTATTACACGGAGTTTGCTTCTCAGTTCGTTCTTAATTTCAATAGTTATTTTTTGTAGTCAATCAGGACTTATTACAGGCTTACTAGTATTTCTGTTGACCGGCATACTTGGCTTGTGTTTAACTGTTATACTTTTTCCGCTCAAAAACAATTATGCTTATTTATTAGCTGGTTTTAGTTTATTAGTCATTGTAATCGAAAATATCGTTTAGCATGCCGGCAAACACCAAATACCTCTCTTCTGGAGGACAACGCATCCTTAAAATTTCTGCAGGCTTTCTTGGTGGATTCGTCATAACTATTCTGTTTCACAATGCTATTGGGAGTTTGTTAGTAGAAAAAGGGGGGTTAATCATTACTACCGCTTATACCTCATTTATTTTATGGGCACTGTTGATGGCAATCGCCTTCTTGGGAAAAAATGGTTGGAAGATTTGGGGAATTTATCTGACTTTAATTTGCCTTTTTGGTTTCGTTATCTACTTCAGCAAATAACTTTTTAATAGCGCGAGATATATGAAACTAAAAGCCTTAAAACCCAGAGCTCATAATATTATGTTTCATACACATACCGTTTCTGGTATTGTGATTAGTGCTGCCCTTTTCATATGTTTTTATGCAGGAGCGGTAGCCTTATTTATGGATGAACTATACCAATGGGAAAATCCAGAAGCCAGAATGGAAACCGTGGATCCGGCATCTGTAGATTATGACCAGGTTTATGAAACTATAAAGAGCACTCTGCCTGATTTCGATGAAAGCGGCACCTTTGGTATGGTCCCTCCTAATAAGAAAAATCCGCTTATTGAGTTTTACGGAGGCACAAAAGATGCTGTGGGTACTGTGCAGCGTTTTCACTCGACCATAAATCCTGTGACCTATGAGCTACTTTCGGATGGAACGGAAGAAAAGACCCATATGGCACGAACCATATACGAGCTTCATTATTTTGAACAAATACCTGTAGTTGGAATATATCTTTCAGGATTGGTGGCTTTCTTTTTTCTTTTTGCGATTATTACAGGATTGGCAACCCATTGGAAAAACATTATTAATAAGTTCTTTGCTTTTACGGCCAAAGGAAAATGGAAGCAAATCTGGACCAATAGTCATGTTTCCTTGGGGTTTATTACCCTGCCATTTCAATTAATTTATGCTGTAACTGGGGCCCTTTTGGGATTGTCCATTTTACTATTAGCACCTAGTGCTTTTTTGATGTTCGATGGAGATACCTCCGAAGTTATCAATGCGGTTAGACCTGGTGCTGGCATTAAATACGACAAAGATGCTGCTTCCATTGAGAATGGTGTACATCTTAACGCAATATACTCTAAAGTAGCATCGGCATATCCAGATAAAGAAATAACGTATTTATATACTAATAATTTTGGTAAAGAAGATGGTACTATTGGTGTACGTGTAGACGATTTTAAGGGAATAGGGGGGGATGGTATTTTTATCTATAGTATAAAAGATGGGGCTTTATTGGATTCAACTGAACCCGAAACCAGACCGTATTCCAAAGGTACCCTAGCTGTTCTTATCAAACTCCATTATGCTACCTACGGAGGTATTTTTCTTAAAATAATTTACTTCATTCTGGCCATGATCACCTGTTATATTATCATCAGTGGTGTAATGATCTGGAGAACAGCAAGAGATAAACCGCAGTATACGGATAAACAACGTAGATTTCATCATCGTGTGACCTTGGTTTATTTGGCTATTTGCCTTTCTATGTTTCCTGCAATAGGATTGATTTTTATTGCGAATAAGCTGGTTCCGATGGATGTTGTAGGAAGAGTATCTATAGTAAATACTATTTTCTTTCTTGGGTGGTTGGGACTCAGCCTTATTGGGATTTTTTGGAATAACTACAGACGAATTAATAGAAACTACATTTTACTAGGCAGTATCTTTGGTCTGATGATACCTATAGTAAATGGGATCATAACCGGGGATTGGATATGGAAAACCTTGGTCCGAAAGCAGTTTTATGTCTTTAGTGTGGATTTTACCTGGTTTGTAATAAGTGTGTTTGGAATTCTTATTTATGTCTACCTAGTTAAAGAAAAGAATGCGCCTGCCAGGGTAGAGGGCCCGACCAAAATAACGGACTACGCCACATAGTTGGAGGTGGTTTGGAAAGTTTAGTCACTTACCGACGTACCCCTTAAGTGAACCTATTCTTATTTACTGTAAATATTTAATTTATTTTTATTTAGATTAATTAAAAATAAGTTATAGTTTTGTCGTCTCATTGAAGTATTTTATTCGTGAATCGACTCTTTATTATTTTCTTATTACTGCCCTTGTGCGCCATCGGACAATCCAGATTCTCCATATCTGGCAATATACAAGACGCCAATGGGGATCCTATTCCTTTTGTTACTATAGCCCTAAATAAAAAGAACAAGTACGCGGTTTCGGATAATGCCGGTAATTATGAGATTACAGCTGTTCGCAATGGAACGTATACCTTAACGGTTGGATCTTTAGGGTTTAAAACAGTAGAAGAGTCCATAACAGTGGAATCTAATCTTACACTAAACTTTCAATTAGAGGAAGCGATTGAGAATTTAGACGATGTCACCGTCTTTGGAAAATCCGAAGCCAAGATACAATCCGAAAAAGCCATTACCATCAGTTCTTTGGATATCAAACAGCTTCAGGATCTGGCTATTGGTACCGAAGAAGTTTTAAAGACAAGTACCGGTGTTGTGGTTAGGCAGAGTGGGGGTCTGGGAAGCGAAGTAAACATCAACCTAAATGGATTAACCGGGCAGGCTGTAAGAGTGTATTATGACGGAATTCCTTTACAGGTCTATGGTCAGGGTATTCAGCTAAATAACATTCCAGTAGATGCCCTGGAACGAATAGATGTTTATAAGGGTGTTATGCCAGTAGATATTGGTACGGATGCCTTGGGCGGAGGTATAAATTTAGTTCCCTCGACTACCAATAAGGACTACTTGCGGACCTCCTATTCTATTGGTTCTTTTAATACACATCGCTTAACCTTTAACGGCAGGAAGAGCCTGTCGGAGCGCGTTTCCTTAGGAAGCATCGCCTACTTAAACCATTCGGATAATAATTACCTGATGCGTAACGTACCAAATCTTACTGAAATCATTTTACCGGATGGTTCCGTTGGAGGGGTTACGGAAGAGATAATTGACGCGAGAAGATTCCATGATAAACACCTTTCTGCCTATATAGAAGCAGCATTGCAAATAAAAGATTTAAGTTGGGCAGACCGACTAGAATTTGCAACTTCTTTTTCCTCGCGAAATGATGAAATACAACAAGGACGTTATATTGTTAGTACTTCCGTAGGGGAAGCGGAGAGAAAGATTAGCGCCATTGCCCAACGTCTGGACTACAGAAATAAGTTGTTCAACGATAAATTAAATATTCGGTATTATGGACTCTTTTCTTTGGCATTTAATAAGGCAAATGACAGCACAATAAACGTGTATAATTGGGAAGGAAAGCGTTTACAAAGTACCAATAGTACTGGTTCGGAACTCTTTGTACGACCAACCCTGCGCGAAGGAAGAGATTTTGGAACCGCCCATCGCGTTATTTTGACCTACCCTCTAACGACCAATACGAATTTTACCGTATCCGATTTTTATAGGTATACCAGGATAAAAGGGGAAGATCCGGTTGGTAACCGTCTATCCATAGGTGGCGAGGAAATAGATCCCAACACAATACCCTCCAAGTTGAATCGCAATATATTCGGGGCGGAGATAAATGCGAATTTTTTGGAGGATAAATTAAATGCCATTGCCTTCTACAAAAATTACTTCTACAAAGCGGAATCCATTGATATCTTACAAGAGAATGCCACGGTAATTCCACTGAGGGAAATTTCGGATAACGTAAATGGATATGGTTTTGCCTTAAAATTTCAATTGCACCCCTCAGTGTTTATTAGAGGAAGCTTTGAAAAGGCCATTCGAATTCCTACAGAAACAGAGGTTTTTGGTGATTTTGGTGCAATCCTACCAAACTATTTATTAAAACCGGAGAATAGTGATAATTGGAATTTAGGAGTACAATTTGAAAAACAGTTTGCGAATAACAGATTCTTCAATCTTAAGGTCGATGGTTTTATAAGAAACCAAGAGAACCTTATCCGTTTGGATCAGTTTGGACCCGAAAATGCCATCTTCGTTAACGAGGCGCTGGTAGATGGAATGGGTGTAGAAGTATCTTCAAAAATTATACCCGTTAAAAACCTGTCACTCACAGCTAACTTTACCTACCAAAGTAATGAGATAGCTTCGAGTACTAGTGCATCATCTGCCGGTTCTACTGGTATTCAGGTGCCCAATATACCTCAGTTATTCTATAATATTGGGGCCAATTATACGATCGAGGATGTTTTAAAACCAGCGAACAACCTTCAATTTTTCTGGACGTATTTGTTCACCGACAGGTTTAGTGTAAACGAGGTGGTGGACCTGGACACAGCCAACCCAGATTTTGTAATTCCAAAACAGCGTGTTCACAATACCGGAATATCCTATGTAATGAGTCAGCAAGGACTAGTGTTTTCCTTTAATATTCAAAATGTCTTTAATGCCGAGATCTTCGATAATTTCAGAATACCGAGACCCGGAATAAATTATGCCTTTAAAATTATCTATTCACTTTAAATTTGAAATGCCATGTTAAATAAAATTATTAGTAAATACAAGATACCTTTTATAGGTGCTTTAATATTTGCCCTAGTACTTGGATCTTGTTCCAGTTCGGATGACTTGGATCCGGAAGCACCTATTGACCCACCTGAGGTCCCAGTAAACAAATCTTCTGGCTTTGTTGTAGTTGGAACGACGACCAATGAAACTGCCTTAGTCAAATATTATGAAGAGATACCGACCGGGACTATTGATATATCCGATGGAAAGGATTTTTTACAGTTTTTTCCAACCTCTTTATACGATAATGCCTTATATCTGGCCAGACCTGATGAGTCTCCGGGATTTGCTAAAATGGTAGTTAACTCTGAGGGAGAAGTAGTGGAAGAAGGAATCATACCGACTGTAGAAGGAAGTTCTTTCCGCATTCAGGTTAAGGACTCCGAGACTGGAGTATTCCAAGACCGGGCAACTCCAAATACCATAACCGTGTTTAACCCAGAAACTCTTGAAGTTACAGGAACCATTGATATGAGCGCTGGCTTTGTACCAGGCGATGTCGATCAACGATACCAGAGGTTCGTATTTAGAGGGAACGATATTTTTGCTCCAATTCGTGGAAACGACGGAGCTATTTTTCCTTCCTTTATCCTGCACCAGTCAAATCTATCATCCGAAGCCTTCGTGGGGGATACACAACGAGATGGTAATGGCGTAAGCCCTATTAACACCCTGAATAATTTTGGTCAGAATTTAATTGATCCTATGGGCAATCTGTATATTGGGGATGCTGGTAACTTTGAGGGGGCTGGGATTCCAGCGCGAATTAATAAAATACCAGCAGGAAGTAATGAAATTGATCCGGGGTACATATTTGAACCAGCAACAGTACTAGACCCAACAAACGTGTTTTTGCCAACTTTTAGCGGATTCAATGTCTTAAGTGATGGTACAGCATTTGCAAGAGTCAATTCTGAAACCCCTCAGGCCGCCATTGATATCGTTTTAGCGGCAGGAGGAGTTCAAAATCTATCTCCTGATCAAATTCAACAAATTTTCGGTATTTTATTTACTGCAGAATCCAGCCTTTGGTGTGCATTAGATTTAGAGGCCAAAACCGTGACACCGATAGACGGTATTCCTGCAGTGGGAATTTTTGCAGGCGGACAGATGTTTGTGCACAATGGTGAGGTATACCTGCCAGTTACCACTACTACAGAAAACGCTTATTATAAATGGAACCCATCTACCGGTGCTACTTCCAAAGCCTTTGAGGTTACCGGTGCTGATATTTCAGGCGTCTATAATATTGCGAATAATAATTAGAGAATTTGTAAAACCAGAAATATTTTCCTTTTAAAGGACAAGGTCTGGTTGCAGAAATAGAATCGTCGTTTGCGTTTGTTTGTTAAAATATCCCTCCTTAATAGGAGGGTATTTTATTTTAAGGCTTTCGATTGACCTCCAGAAAGTATACTATAGTCCAACCACTACACATAGCAAGAGCGAAACCATAGAAGCCTCAAAAAGTTCTAACAAAGAATAATCTACTTGATTTTCTAAGGAAAATGAGCAGGGTTTATATTTAAAAATATTAGTGAAAACCCTGTTATATATGGAGTTTTGATACAAAACAAATTTTTTTATAAAAATCCTTGTATTTCGTTTTTTTTATTTTAATTAGCACCCGAAAACGAATTGTTAGACAATTGGTTTATTAGCTTTTGAGCTGAACATAATGAAATATGAAACTCTATTCGAGCTACGGGAGTTTAGGAAGTCAAAACCTGTAGCAACCTATGAGATAGGTCATCGGATTGTAAAGCTAACTTCCGACTTTTTCTCGGCACAAGCACCTATCTTGTGTTCGCCCTATTTAACCTCAACTATCAAGAAGCTGATATGAATTGGATAAAGAAGATTTTCTTGTTTGTCTAAATACACCCTGTTTTCTAAACCATACTTATTATTTAATACAATAAATGAAAACCAAGTATATTGATCTTATTGATCAGACCTATGATTTTCCTCAGCAGGAATTTAATCTGGATAAAAACACACTTAAATTTCACGACATACCCTTAATGGATTTAGTTGCGGAATATGGGAGTCCTTTAAAATTCACCTATTTACCTAAAATTTCTGAGAATATTCAAAGAGCAAAAACATGGTTTGCGAATGCCATCGAAAAATATAACTACCAGGCAAGCTACCACTACTGTTACTGTACCAAAAGTTCACACTTCCGGCATGTTTTACATGAAGCTCTGAAAAATGATATTCATATAGAAACTTCCTCGGCCATCGATATCAATATCGTCGAGAAATTAAAAGAGGAGAATAAACTAGATAACAAAACCTATGTAATTTGTAATGGCTTTAAGCGATCGCAATATATCGACAATATTGCGAGATTAATTAATAGCGGACACAAGAACTGTATACCGATTATTGATAACTATGAAGAATTGCATCTATTGTCAGAGGCAATCCATGCAAACTATCAAGTAGGTATTCGAATTGCTTCGGAGGAAGAGCCGAAATTTGAATTTTATACCTCTCGACTAGGGATAGGGTATAAAAATATAGTGCCGTTTTATGAGGCTCAACTTAAAAACAATAGCAAGGTTGAGCTCAAAATGCTTCACTTTTTTATCAATACAGGTATTCGTGATACCGCGTATTACTGGAACGAATTGTTAAAGTGTTTAAAGGTCTATGTTCGCCTGAAAAAGATTTGCCCTTCTTTGGACAGCCTTAATATTGGTGGCGGATTTCCTATTAAGACATCTCTTGCCTTTGAGTTCGATTATCAGTATATAGTAGACGAGATTGTAAACCAAATCGCTCTTACTTGTGCCGAGGCTGAAGTAGCAGTACCACACATTTTCACTGAGTTTGGAAGTTTTACCGTCGGTGAAAGTGGTGGAGGCATCTATGAGGTCCTCTACCAGAAACAACAAAACGACAGGGAAAAATGGAACATGATCGATTCTTCATTTATTACAACATTACCAGATACATGGGCCATCAATAGGCGCTTTATAATGTTACCAATAAACCGATGGCACCACGAATACGAAAGGGTACTTTTGGGTGGTCTTACCTGTGATAGCGATGACTATTACAATAGTGAGCAAAACGTTAATGCAATATATTTACCCAAATACAGGAAAGACAGTCCATTATACGTAGGATTTTTTAATATAGGTGCCTATCAGGAAACCATAGGAGGATATGGCGGCTTGCAACACTGCCTTATTCCTCAGCCGAAACACATACTTATTGATAGAGATGCAGAAGGGAAATTAGTCACTTCTTTGTTTCGGCCGCAACAAACTTCAGATGATTTTCTTAAAATATTAGGATATAACAAAGAAGAGAAAAAAGAAATAACTGCAAAAGAATTAGTATCAACTTTAGCCACAGGGCAAAACAACTTTATTTAAAATGAAAACAAAACAGAACTACGCTGGTATACCAGACGAGTTTGCACAATTAGAAAAATCAAAAATTGTATTGATTCCGGTTCCCTATGATGGGACCAGTACTTGGGGTAAAGGAGCCGACAAGGGTCCGGCTGCTTTTCTTGAAGCTTCTGAAAACTTAGAATTGTACGATATTGAAACAAATACCGAGGTGTATAAACAAGGTGTTTATCTATCCGAATATATCTCAGAAAACACCTCGCCAGAGGCGATGGTAGATGCAGTACATAGTACTACAAAAGACTTCATTAAACGTAATAAATTTGTAACCCTAATCGGAGGAGAACACTCTATCTCTGTAGGCTCTATACGAGCATTTAATGAATGTTATTCTAATTTAAGCGTGCTGCATATAGATGCCCATGCCGATTTGCGCAAATCCTATCAGGGAAGCAAATATAATCATGCCTGTGCCGTTCACGAGGCAAGTCAGACTACCAATCTTGTGCAAGTGGGCATACGTTCAATGGATGCCATTGAAAAGACCTATATGGACGAAGAGAAAACCTTCTTTGCCCACGATATGATTAACGACGAATATTGGATGGAAAATGCCATCGAAGCACTTACCGAAAATGTTTTTATAACGTTCGACTTAGACGCACTAGACCCTTCAATTCTTCCAGCAACAGGAACACCAGAACCGGGAGGCTTATTGTGGTATGAGACTCTGGAGTTTTTAGAGCAGGTTTTTGAAGAAAAAAACGTAGTAGGTTTCGATATAGTGGAGCTTTGTCCCAATTCTCAAGATAAATCCTCGGATTTTCTGGCGGCTAAATTGTATTACAAAATGCTGAGCTATAAGTTTCTGGGAGAAGACGAAGATGATCGTTATGACGGTGCATACGAGACAAATGAAAAACTGCACAAAAATCAAAAGGGATACGATGAAGACGAAGAGTAAAGGAACTATCGGCAAGTTCATAGAAAAGTACTATCTTCATTTCAATGCTGCCGCATTGGTAGATGCTGCTAAGGGCTATGAATTGCAGCTTCAAAAAAAAGCAAAAATGTTAGTATCCTTGGCTGGTGCAATGAGTACAGCCGAACTAGGCAAACTATTTGCTGAGATGATTAGGCAAGACAAGCTGCATATCGTTTCATGTACGGGAGCTAATTTGGAAGAAGATATTATGAATCTGGTTGCACATACCCATTATAAGCGTGTTCCCAATTATAGGGATCTTACCCCTCAGGACGAATGGGACCTATTGGAAAAAGGATGGAATAGAGTAACAGATACTTGCATTCCTGAAGAAGAGGCATTTAGAAGAATAGAAAAACATATTTTTAAGATTTGGAAAAAGGCAGAATTGCAGGGCGAGCGCTATTTTCCGCATGAATTTATGTATAAATTGCTGCTTTCTGGAGTCTTGGAAGAATACTATGAAATCGATATTCAGGACTCTTGGATGTATGCGGCAGCAAAGAAGAATTTGCCTATGGTAGTTCCTGGTTGGGAAGATAGTACCTTGGGAAATATTTTTGCCTCCTATGTAATGAAAGGGGAATTACTAGCAAGTACCATGAAATCTGGAATAGAATACATGACCTTTCTTGCGGATTGGTATACTGAAAATTCCACAGAGGGGATTGGTTTTTTTCAAATCGGCGGCGGTATTGCAGGGGATTTTCCTATTTGTGTAGTACCTATGTTATTTCAGGACATGAAAAGAACAAATACACCTTTTTGGAGCTATTTTTGTCAGATAAGTGATTCAACAACGAGTTATGGATCGTATTCAGGAGCGGTTCCCAATGAAAAGATAACATGGGGAAAGCTAGATATCCATACACCAAAATATATTATTGAAAGTGATGCTACAATAGTAGCTCCACTTATTTTCGCCTACCTTTTAAATATGTAACTATGGACAAGAACCCAAACTTAAAACGAATTATAGTCGATTTTAAAAAATTAACTCCGGAAGTTCTAAGACTTACGGTAGAAAAGTATCCCGATGGATATGACGATAAGGATATAATCACCTTTAAAAATGCAAAAGGGGAGAGGATAGAAGCAGTTGAGGTTTTAACGGAAGACACAAAGTATCTGGTGAAGATTAGTGAAAAACTGGAGTATACTATGGCTAATTATGATGAATCCGATTATGAAGATTTTGATGATGATGATCCAGAGGCCGTTCAAGATCCGGATTTCGATGACGAGGACGAATAATTAGACAATTCTTGCAAGCCAATTGCTGTGTCTCATGCGTAGCAATTTACTAGTTGGCAGAGCGACAGGAAAATAAATTTGCTTTCTTAGTAAATCTATTGTGGGTAGGTTAGATCCTAAAATACGGGGGTAGTTCTTTACTATCTTAATCCATAATTACAAACCGGACGATGTAAGAACGACCCAATCTGAGACTTCCTAGTTCGACACCAATAAGGAAAGAGATAATCACAGACTTTGGAACGATAAGGGAGTTTTTCCGTATGCTAAATCAGGTTCTCTTTAGAATGGGGTACAACCACCTATGGTCTTGCAGTAGGATTAAGGGTAATGGTCCAATTTGATTTTGAATATTTCTTGAGATACTTGATCTTTAGCGAATACAAAAGTTGATTTAACCTAATATACCGAAAATAACTGATATGAAATCAAATAAAATAGTCTTGCAACTTGTACTATTTCTTTCAGCATATTCGCTTTACTCTCAAGATTATCTGGATTATCAATTACGCCTCGAACCCGTTTGGAGTAGGGTAGCCGATGCACTAGGAGAACGAGGTTCGGTGGAAAGTGCAGAAATTTCACCCGACGGTAAATCTATTGTAAGCGGTACAAAGTACGACTACAGTGTAATTATGTGGCGTACAAGTGATGGTAGGGAATTATGGAGAAAATATCATGAGGCCGAAATTGAGCGTGTAGGTTGGTCTTCGGATAATCAGTATGTAGCCGCATGCAGCGAAGATTTTGTTACAAAAGTATACGATGCTTCGACGGGTCAAATCACCCAGGAAATAAAACACAATCAAGGAGTAGACGGATTGGTATGGTCCAATAATAGTATGCTTCTTGCTACAGGAGAAGAGTTTTCATACGATAAAGAAGGAAGAAAGCGTGGCTTTTTGCAGGTATTCGACTTTTCGCAAAAAGGAAAAGAAATTGCCAAGATAGATTATGGCTCTACCATTAACGAGCTGTTTTTTACGGAAGACGACAAGTATTTGCTGGC
>CAZWPZ010000003.1:0-2008 GCA_964636005.1 uncultured Eudoraea sp. | reverse complement strand
GAGAAGCCTGGAAGTCGATTATAGGACTCTAGTACCCATAGTAAAGAAAGGAATGACGGTATTGGATGTTGGTTGTGGTACCGGTTCCATGTCCAAAGACATGGCAAATTTGGTCGGTAGTTCCGGAAAAGTAATAGGAATTGATAATACCAAAAAATTCATTGAAAGTGGAAAACAGACCTATAGAGCAGTGAGCAACCTGAACCTTATCCATTCGGATCTTTTTGACTACCATACAGATAAAAAGTTTGATTTGGTGACTTCTGCCCGTACACTGCAATGGCTACGAAATCCAAAGGAGGCCTTAATTAAAATGAAATCTATGGTAAAACCAGGGGGTATACTTTCCGTATTAGATTATAATCATGAAACAATAGAATGGGTACCCCAGCCACCAACTAGTATGGCCAAGTTTTATGAGACATTTCTGAAATGGAGAAGCGATGCGGGTATGAATAATCGAATTGCAGATGATTTACCCAGTTTAATGAGAGAAATTGGCTTAGCAGAGATTGAAACGTTTAACTCGGATGAGCATTACCTGAGAGGCAGTGAGAACTTTAAGGATAAGGTTGGAATTTGGTCTAAGGTTGCGGGATCCAGGCAAATGGTAGACGAAGGATATTTGGAGGAGTCCTTGCGATTACAGGCGATTGCAGATTATAATGAATGGGTAGCATCAACTGCCGTTTCCATGACCATGAAACTCAATGAAGTAAGAGGTAAGGTAAGCTAGACTTTTACGGATCTAATAGCTTATATTTATTTCATTCAAAAACGATTTCAAAAGGTTTACCAATGCATCGTCTAATTTTACTGCCAGTACTTTTAGTGGTCCTTTCCTGTGAAACTAAAAATCGACCTTCTGATTTTAAAAAATTTACGGGTAGATGGTCTCTTTATGTTGTAGAAAGGCAAAAAGATTCCTCAGCCTCATGGGAGGAAGTACAGAATCATTACAAAAACAGACAAGGCTTTATAATTTATGACGGCAAAGGCGGTATGGGCGTTCACCACGTTACGGACCAATACGAGACGTATGTATTGGAAGGCAAAGGGGGGCTGGATAGTTTAACCAAAACAGATCTTAGACATTTGGCCAATAATTTTGTGTATTTTGGGAAATATGTGGTTAAGGATTCGCAACAAATAATAGAGCATCATATAGAATCTACAAACTTCCCATATTTGTGGGGTACAGTAGCAAGCAGAAACTATGTATTTTCCGGGGATACTTTAGTTCTCTATCCCGTAAGAACTGCCTACCCCAAAGTTCGCCTGAAATGGGTGCGCTTAAACGATAGGAATTGAAGATGGTGAGCTAGTTAGTCGTGCTATTGCAATCACCGAGCTAGTGCGAAAGTCACCCTTGTGATCTGAGGAAGAAAATATGAAGTATGAGGCACGAAGGGAGAAATACGAAGTACGAAGGGAGAAATATGAAGTACGCAGGGAGAAATATGAAGTACGAAGGGAGAAATACGAGGTACGAAGGGTGAAATACGAAGTACGAAGGGAGAAATAGGAAGTACGAAGGGAGAAATTCGAAGTACGAGATTATAATTATTAATTTTGTTTTAGCTTGTTTTTCCGGGCAGTTTTAATTGATGCCACTACGATCGCCAAAAGTTCATTTGCCTCTTGCTTCAAATTTTTGATTTCTTTTCTACCCGGGTCTAGGACCTCGTGAAATAATTCTAACCAATAAATGGATTCGTCAGCTTCTTCTTCTACAATTTTAAGTTTATTTATAAAATCTGCTGTTGACTTAGCCCGCTGGGAAGCCCTATAGTTGGCTCCTACTGAACTTGAACATCGTATTAACTGTCCTGCCCACGCATTAAATTCTCTTGATTTTGGGATATTCTTACAAAACTTCCAACAGTCAATTGCAAATCTTTTAGTTCTAAGTCTTAAATCTTGCACCACTTTTTTGAATTTCAATAATTTAATACTGTTCCCTAGAAATGATCCTTTATAATTTGAACCTTACTTTTCGAACCTCCTA
>CAZWPZ010000002.1:0-10567 GCA_964636005.1 uncultured Eudoraea sp. | reverse complement strand
AGCCAAAGCCACAAGCATCCCTGCCCTGTCTTCTAACTTTTCACCCATACCTATGATACCTCCACTACAGACCGTCACATTACTCTTTCTAACATTGTCAATGGTATCCAAACGATCTTGGAAGGCACGTGTAGAGATTACGTCTTTATAGTAATCCTCAGATGTATCCAAATTATGGTTATAGGCATATAGCCCAGCTTCAGCCAATCGCTTTGCTTGATTTTCCGTCAGCATTCCAAGCGTACAACAAACTTCCATGTCAAGTTTATTAATAGTTCGGACCATTTCTAACACCTGTTCAAACTCTGGTCCGTCTTTCACATTCCGCCAAGCTGCACCCATGCACACTCTTGAACTACCAGATTCCTTGGCACGAAGGGCTTGTGCTTTGACTTGCTTTACAGACATAAGGTCATTTCCTTCAATGTCTGTATGATAACGAGCAGCCTGGGGGCAATAGCCACAGTCTTCCGGACATCCTCCTGTCTTTATGGAAAGAAGTGTAGACACTTGCACGGAGTTAGGATTGTGAAACATTCTGTGAACCGTAGCTGCTTCATACAACAGTTCCATTAATGGTTTATTATAAATGTCGAGGATTTCTTGTTTACTCCAATTGTGTCGTTCTTCCGTCATCTAGGTTAATTTTAATTATTTAAAAATACTCTTAAATCTATTAAATTTAGTGTCATTTCAATAAATTCCCACTCCTTTGATGGACTCCTTCCTTTTTATATTGCTTTAAGTAGCACACTTACGGCATTTCCTCCAAAACCAACGGCGTTAACTAAAATGCGATCCAATTGCTTTGGAGTTGACGAATAGTCCAAATAAGGAACCTCAATAAACGTATTGTGTTGTAGCATCATTAGTGCCATTTCTAAACTTAATATTCCTGAAGCTCCGAACGAATGTCCAACCTTCCATTTGTTGGAGGTCAAAGGAGGCATATTTGTAGGCCCAAAAACTTGTTTAATAGCATTGTATTCTGCAACATCTCCTTTTACCGTTCCGGGAGTATGGGTCACAATACAATCTACGGTACTTTTGTCTATGCCATGTAGAGCCATACTCATCGAGTCTTGAATACACTTGGCGTCGGCAGATAAAGAAGTACTATGTGTTAATGGTTCAGTAGCATAGCCGATGCCTTCTATTATTGCCAATGACCTCTTAGACACCCCTCTTTCTAAACAAGCTGCCCCTGCTCCTTCAGCCAGTACCATGGTATTGTACTTCTTCCTTAAGTCTAAGGATTTACAGGGATACTCTGTTTTTATATCTGAGGAATAAATTTTAAGGGCCCGCATTTGCGCAATTGTAAACGGTGTTAATGGTGCCTCAGCTCCTCCTATGATAAATTTGTCGACCATCTTACTTTTCAGCCAAACAAAACCATTTAACAAGGCATGTAAAGATGTTGAACAAGTTATGGAGTGTGAAATGGTTGGCCCATTACTCCCCAAATCATGTGCGATCCAGGAAGAAATATTCCCCAAGGTTGTGGTGGGTGAGGCTAAAACCGATGTTCTTGTTGTTTCTATGAATTCAGACATATGCCTTTCCAACAACTCAGTGGCTCCTCTCGAAGAGCCCATATTTATTCCAATTCTGGATGAAGTTTCCCATTGCGATAATTCAATGGCCTTGCGCGAAGCGAGGATCCCTAGTAATACGGACCTGTCTAAATTACGGTACTTAGATTGATTTTTTCTAAGTACAGCAACTTTCCCGTCGAGAATTTCTGGTAGTTGAGAAACTGATGTAATCTTATTGCTAAAGATGTGTTCCTCCAGAAAATGACGGTCTTCCATATAATTATCCCACACCTCTTTTCCTTCGAAACCTAAGGCCGAAATAGTAGCGATTGAACTTATAGTAATTGGATCTGACAACTTTTTTTTATTTGATAAAGTAACGGGTTAAGAAATTAGAATAAATGTGCATTTTAAATTATTTTTTAAGTTGCCCGAAGTGCTCTAAAGCTTCTATGACCGTTTTGTATATTTTCTTTAACTCTGCTTCGTTTATAGTAAATGGCGGTAAGATATAAATTGTATTCCCCAAGGGTCTCAGAAACACCCCTTTGCTCATAAAAAATTGATACATCTCATCTCTTAATGCACCATATCGCGTCATAGAAATATCCAAGTCTAGGGCAAAAATAATTCCACATTGTCTGGTTGAAGCAACTATGGAGTACGACTTTACTTCCTTTTGAAAGTTCTTATGCCAATTTATTATGGAATTAATATTATCCTGAATATTTGTAGAAGCTAATAAGTCTATTCCTGCGAGTGCAGCAGTACAAGCAAGAGGATTGGCTGTATACGTATGGCCGTGAAAGAATCCTTTAGCAATATCATCACTTAAAAAAGCCTCATAAATATTAAGTGTACAGGAAGTAGCAGCCATTGGCATCAATCCGGCTGTAAGCGCTTTAGATAAACATATTATATCTGGTTTTGTAGTGATGTATTCTGAAGCAAAATTCTTACCGGTCTTACCAAACCCAGTCATAACTTCATCTGCTATTAAAAGAACTCCGTTTTCCCTTAAGAGCTTTAGAATCGGATTTAATGCGTCCGGGGAATACATCTTCATCCCGGCCGCCCCAAGAACAAGAGGTTCGTAAATAAAGCCTGCAATATCCTTTTCTTGCAGAAGAATCTGCAAGTCTTTCAGTAGTAATTCCATATTCTCCTCCGTGGGAATAGGAATCCGTTCTACCTCTAAAAAGAAATCTTCAAAAGGTCCGTTGTAAACGGACAACCCGGATACCGACATAGAACCAAAAGTATCTCCATGAAAACCTTCTTCAAACGCAAGAAGTACCTTTCTTTGTTTTCCCTGGTTATGATGGTACTGCAATGCCATCTTTATTCCGACCTCCGTTGCTGTGGAACCGTTGTCGGAATAGAATATTTTGCTTTGATTCCCGGGTAAAATATTTAAAAGTTCTTCGGACAGCTCAACAGCTGGCTCATGGGTAAAGCCAGTAAAAATAACATGGTCCAGCTTTTGCATCTGACTAGCCACTCTATCTATGATATAAGGATTACAATGCCCGTACATAGCTGTATACCAAGAGGCTATTCCATCAATATATTCTTTTCCAGACTCGTCAATTAATAAAGATCCTTTCGCTCTTGCTATCCCTAACATCTCTTTATGCCCTTTATGTTGGGTTAAAGGATGCCAAATGTTATTTTTATCTCTACTACTTAAACTTCTCATTGCAGTGTATAACTATTATATACTTCTTTTGAGCTGAAATTAATGCTTTTGTCGGAAACTACAGGTCCTCTCCGAGCCTCAATAAGGCAGGTCTTAATTCGGCGGCATATTTATAGACTATGTCTCTGTCAAAATGTTTTTCCTCTCTTATTCTACCAAGGTTATTTACTCCAGTTTTTTGGAGAATTATGGACTCCGTACTTGGGTTGGTATCGCCACTAAATAGAATGGAAGGCTCTATTCCTGATTGCTGTAGTTTTTCTATCGTCAATAAACTGTGGTTTATACTTCCTAAATAATGCCTCGAAACCACAATAACCAGATAGTCCTTTTTAATAAGATCAAAAATCGTGTCTTTTGAATTGAGGGGAACCAGAAGCCCTCCTGCTCCTTCAATTATCAACGTATTATCCGTCTTAGGTTCAATGATCTTATTTAATTCTATTTCAATACCATCAATTTCCGCAGCCGCATGAGGGCTCATAGGCGTTTTTAATTCATAACTACACGGATGAATAAATGATCTAGAATTACTTATCAGCTGTTTTACCTTATCGCTATCACTATTATTGAGATCTCCAGCCTGTATAGGTTTCCAATAATCGGCCTGTAAAGCTTCAACAACAATAGACGAAGCGATCGTTTTACCAACTTCAGTAGAAATTCCTGTAATAAATATCCTTTTCATTTTTCGGAAGGTTTTGTTATCATATGGCATTGCAGACATCGATATTTTTTTGGTTCTAAAAATGGAAACAGTTTATAGAATATTCCCTTTCTCGAATAGTAAATTTCTGATCTTTCCGCTTTACAATTAGGGCATCTTATTAAGTTACCATCTGTATCCCGTGCGTAATTTCTAATGGAATTGTATATAGACATGGCCTTCTCCCGATCTTTAGAATAGACCTGCAGTTTAACTCCTCCAATAGCCTGGCTTATAAGTGGATCCGTATTAATGGTATTCTCATCCTTCAAAAAAACTGGAATACCTTCCGACTCCAGCTTTAATTTAATTATCTGCACGTCTGCAGGAAATTCAAAAGATCCCAAAATATAAAACTCTTGCTTCATTATACTGCTTCCGATAATTTATTAAGAACGCCTTCTATCTCTTCTTCCGAATTATAGCTGTGGAGGCTAAAACGCAATCGTTCTTTCATTAGTGGAACGGTTGGATATAATATTGGTCTAACGTCGAAACCTTGATGTTGCAATTGCTCTGATACTGCCTTTACCTCAGAATTACCTTGAATAATACAGGAATGTATGGCCGAAGTACTGGAAATAAAATGACTATTTAAATGTAATTTATTCTTTACATCATTAAATATAGAAATATTCTGTTTTAGGGATTGGCGTTTTTCGTTTCCCTCCTTAGACATGAGAACATCAAAAGCCGCCATGGTATGACCAATAGTTTGTGAAGGCAACGCTGTAGTATAAATAAAACTTCTTGAGAAGTTAATTAGATAATCTTTTAGATTCTGGCTGCCTAAAACTGCAGCTCCATGACTACCCATTGCCTTGCCAAAAGTTATCACGACTGCGAATAAATGCTCCATTAGATTGAGCTCCATGCTTCTACCTAATCCGTTGGTGCCAAATACACCAAGAGAATGTGCCTCATCAATGATTAATCTACAACTATATTTCTTGCATATTCCAGAAAGCGCTTCAAGGTTTGCCATATCACCATCCATAGAAAACACAGATTCGGAAACCACATAAATTTCGCTTTGTGATTTTGCTCTCGCTTGGATACGACAAATTTTACGCTCTAAATCCTCAAGGTCATTGTGGTAATATGAGAAATTTTTTGCTTTTCCCATCAGAAGACCATCTCGTATACTAGCATGAACAAAAGCGTCATAAAATACTATGTCTTCTCTTTGCGGAACCGATGAAAATAGCCCTAGGTTGGCATCATAACCCGAATTGTAAATAGTTGCTGCCTCTACTTTGAAAATATTGGCCAAATTTTGTTCTGCATCATCAAATACTTCACTATTTCCACTTAATAATCTGGAACCAGTAGAACCAGATAAATGATTCCCTTTTGTTGCACCTACTTTTGGATTCTCATTGTACAATCTCTTGGAGAGGCCCAAATAATCATTTGAACTAAAATCCGCCAAACCGTCAACTGTTTTAAGCCTGCGAAGAGCTCCCACTTCCTGACGTTTCGTTAATAATCGAATTAAGTTTTTAGGGAAATCATCCATATAACAAAGGTACTACATCCTGGTATTAGAATATTATTGGATTAGACCAACTAAATTGATTTCAAATAACTTTTTCGTGTCTTTAATAAATATAAAAAAAGCCATGCAAGTTGCACGGCTTTTGTTTACGATAAAATCACGTATTAATCTGCTAAAACAATGAGTTTATTATCATTGAGTTCTATTGTACCGCTCTTGATAGCCAAATTAACTTTACCTGAACCATCTTTGGTAAACTTATCGGCATGTAGTTCATCAAGTACAATGTCTCCTTGGATTTTAACCAATCCTTCTTGTAAAAGAGAAACAATTGGAGCGTGATTTTGAAGCATTTGAAACTCTCCATTTACACCTGGAACCGTAACAGATTCAACTTCACCTGAAAACAGGGTAGCTTCTGGAGATACAATTTCTAAATACATAATATAGTTTTAAAATTAAGCTTCCGCTAACATCTTCTCACCTGCCTCGATAGCTTCTTCAATAGTTCCCTTAAGGTTAAAAGCAGATTCTGGTAGATGATCTAATTCACCATCCATAATCATATTAAATCCTTTAATAGTTTCTTTGATATCTACTAACACACCAGGTATCCCTGTAAACTGTTCTGCAACATGGAATGGCTGCGATAGGAAACGCTGTACACGTCTAGCCCTACCAACTGCCAATTTATCTTCTTCTGAAAGCTCTTCCATACCAAGAATTGCAATAATATCTTGTAATTCTTTGTAATGCTGTAGAAGCTCTTTTACTCTTTGAGCACAGCTGTAATGGTCTTTCCCTAATATTTCAGGAGTTAATATCCTAGAAGTAGAATCTAGTGGATCTACCGCTGGATATATCCCTAGCTCTGCAATTTTTCTAGAAAGAACGGTAGTAGCATCCAAATGTGCAAAGGTAGTTGCAGGCGCAGGGTCTGTTAAATCATCTGCAGGTACATATACCGCTTGAACCGAAGTAATAGATCCTCTTTTAGTAGAAGTAATCCTCTCTTGCATAGTTCCCATTTCAGTTGCCAGGGTAGGCTGGTATCCCACCGCAGATGGCATTCTACCTAAAAGAGCGGAAACTTCTGAACCGGCTTGTGTAAACCTAAATATATTATCAACAAAGAACAAAACATCTTTTCCCTGTCCTTCTCCAGCTCCATCTCTAAAGTATTCAGCAATCGTTAGTCCAGAAAGGGCAACTCTTGCTCTCGCTCCTGGAGGTTCATTCATTTGACCAAAAACAAAGGTAGCCTTAGACTCTTTCATCACTTTTTTATCGACCTTTGATAAGTCCCAACCACCTTCTTCCATGGAGTGTAGAAAATCATCTCCGTATTTTATAATACCAGATTCCAACATCTCACGCAGAAGGTCATTTCCTTCCCGTGTACGCTCTCCAACACCTGCAAAAACAGAGAGTCCACCATGTCCTTTGGCAATATTGTTAATTAGTTCCTGGATCAAAACGGTTTTACCCACTCCAGCTCCACCAAATAGACCAATCTTACCACCTTTCGCATAAGGTTCAATTAAATCGATAACTTTGATCCCAGTAAAAAGTACTTCTGTTGAAGTTGATAAATCTTCAAATTTTGGAGCCTCTCTATGAATTGGAAGTCCACTTTTTCCTTCTTTAGGCAACGTTCCTAAACCATCAATAGGATCTCCAATTACATTAAAAAGACGTCCGTAGATATCGTCGCCAACAGGCATTTGAATGGCACTACCTGTTGCAGTAACCTCTGTTCCTCGACTTAAACCATCTGTAGAATCCATAGAGATCGCTCTTACTGTATTTTCTCCAATATGAGATTGTACTTCAAGAACTAAAACAGTGCCGTCACTCTTCTTTATCTCGAGTGAATCATAGATTTTAGGTAAATCCGATACAACATCGAACTCTACATCGATAACCGGTCCAATAATCTGAGACACCTTGCCTATTTGTTTAGCCATTATTCTAATTTTATATTTTTTATTAAAGCCTTTTATATGAGAACCAAAAACTTGACTTAGATTGGTTTTTCCGGCTGCAAAGATATGGTTTTAGATTTAAACAAAGTATGGATTTTGGCTATTTTTTGATATAAAAAAAGGCACCTTTAAACTGGTGCCTTTCCATTGTACCTTAAATACTTAGTTAGGGATTTATGGCCCAGGAAACATAGTAGATAGCACCAACTGCTCCTGTTCCAATAGCTGAGAAGTATTCCTCCCCAAGTACATTGGACCCACCAATTTTAAAAACAGATTTTATAGAGGGTACCGAATAATTCATTTGAAAATCAAATACAGAGTACGAAGGTATTTGACCATCGGCAAAAGTTGCTTCCCAGAAATAGGTGTCGCTCCATCTATAGTTTATATTAAATCCAAAATTTTTAAATAGTTCAGGATTCCCAAAAGAAGCTTTTACTTTATGATTTGGTGAGTTAAAAAACGTTCTGAAGTCGGGAAATTGCTCTCTGTCAAAGTCAAAATCGATATAGGTATAATTAGCACCAATATTAAAGTTGCCAAAAATTCTATAGTCTACACCAATAGTTGCTCCATAGGACTGAATATCGATTGGAGCATTGGTATAGGTCTGGTATCTAAAGGCATCTCCATTTTGAAGGGCCAAAAGAGAAAGTGTTCCATCTCCTGCTTGGCCATAGAATGGTACTAAAACATCTACATTCGATATGAAATTCTTATATCGGTTGTAGTATGCACTGAGGTCTATACTCAATCTATCTATCTGGGTTCTGTACCCAGCCTCATAGGCCGTAATTTCTTCAGGCTTAACCAAAGGAGTATTAACAGCAGTCGGGTTACCCATATCCACTGAACTCTCAGCAAAGGCATTCTCATAAGCAGCCCTTCCAACTATATCCACAGATTCTCTTCCGGTTAATGCTCGTCCTGCATCTGATAAAGTAAACGTTCTGATATCTCTGTCCAAATTACTTGGGGCCGAACCAACTAATATTGCACTACCAGCGTTTAACCCTATAAATAGGTCTTGAGTTGTTGGATTTCTAAAACCCTGTTGAACGGACACACGAATATTGTGATTTCTATTTTCCCCAGCGGTGTAGGCCACGGTCAGTCTGGGCGAGACAAAACCATCAAAAAACTCATTCTTATCATACCGCATAGATCCGGTTAATTTTAGCCGGTCGTCCAACAATTCTTTTTGTATTTGTAAGTATGCCCCATATTCATTATAAGAAATTGGTCCGTCAAAATCTGTGAATATGGTACCCTGTGAATTTAGAACATACTCCCTAAAAGAACCTCCGATTTGCAGATCAAATATCTCCTTCGTGAGGTAACTAAAATTGTAGTTAGCATCTACATGCCTAAATTTAGTATTATCGATAAACTTGGCACCGGTGGACAAGTCGCCATCAGAAATTACCCTATTAAAGGCACTTTCAAATTCCGGAGTCCCAGGAACCAACCTACCTGTATCGGCAACCTGACGTGCCGCGGCATGCGCTTCGTCTTCCCCAAGCATAATTCCTGTTCCAATTCCCAGCCTAGCTCCAATATAGGTTTCCGCATATTGAGTAAACCAATCCTGATCTGATTTCCAGGATCTATTCACATTTATCGCGGCAAACCTGGTATCGTAAGAATCCCCGGAGTTCTCAGAAGTAATGTAGCCTCTTAGGAAAAAATTGTTATTTCGAATTTCTAACTTATGCTGTTGCAGGATAAAATTCTTCACGGAATATCTATTGGCTCCCTGATAAATGGTATTTCCCCTTCCTACACGGCCATTGTATATTATCTCAAAATCATCTGCGAACGGTCTGTAATAAAGTGAGAAATCACTTTTTACACTTTGCGCATTATAATTCGCCAAAACAGCTTCTTCATAACCTGTTCTGGTAACAAATGCTGATCCTACTGTTCCTGAAGGCAAGCCAGCAGCTGCATCGAAGTTGAGCAAGGTTCCTACCTCATCACCATATACATTTAAACCGTCATAAGCAGGATCGGTCCTTGTCGCCCCAGGATTGTTTAGGTCCTCCACACTGTTCGCATGCCAATCCTCTCCTTGAAGAAACGAAAAGTTTGCTTTGATAGCCACCTTATCACTAAAAGCATGAGAGACGCGAATTCCAAAATCATAATAAGCGTTATCCCCTGCCGCTTGTTGTGACGTTAGTCCTGTCTTAAAATAGGTGCTTATCCCCTGGAAATCAAAAGGACTCTTACTTCTCATAAAGAGTATCCCGTTAAAAGCTCCAGCACCATAGAGGGCTGAAGAAGCTCCTGGTAGTATTTCAACACTTTGCACCTCCAATTCCGACATTCCCACGAGGTTCCCAAGAACGAAATTAAGTCCAGGTGCAGTATTATCCATCCCATCAACCAATTGCAAGAACCTATTATTGGCAAAGGTTGCAAAACCCCTGGTGTTAACAGACTGAAAGGTTAAACTATTCGTATTAATATCAACTCCTTTAAGATTCTGAAGACCTCCATAAAACGATTCGGCGGAGGTGTTTTTTATGTCCCGCAGACCAAATCTTTCCACAGAAACAGGAGATTCAAAAATTCGTTCTGGTGTACGGGAAGCCCCAATAACTACTTCATCTAACATAGTTTGTGATTCTAATAAAACCGCATTTACCACCTGATTGTTTTCGGTTATCTCTGTCAAATAATCCGTATAGCCAATACTTGTTATTCGTATCTGAAAAGGAGGAGTTTCATCTGTTTGCAAAATAAAATTTCCATCAAAATCGCTTACCGTCCCTACAGCTAACCCTACAATTACAACATTAGCCCCGAGAATGGGGTTGCCACTTTCATCTACTATTGTTCCATTTATGTTTGTTTGGGCAAAACATCCGACCCCAATCATAATGCAGAAGAACAAACTAAGTTTTCTCATCTATCCTATCCTTTAAAGTTATAAGTGCTGGCAAGATACCTAAATTTTTAGAGTGAAAATGCAAATTTCCGAAAAATTATGCATGCATAATACTTTTTTGATAAAAAAAGAAGGGCAGATTTCCTAATTTCACATTTAAACCTAACAGAATTGAATTTTATGATCAAAATTGGACTAATCGGGGGAATAGGACCTGAATCAACAATTAAATACTATCAACTTGT
>CAZWPZ010000001.1:0-1945 GCA_964636005.1 uncultured Eudoraea sp. | reverse complement strand
GACAACAATGGAAACCGCATAGGTTTCAAAGAGAAACATGGCAGGCTTTTTTAAAAAATAAGAATGGCCTATTAAACGCTCCTACAGGGAGTGGTAAGACCTATGCCCTCTGGTTTCCTATTGTCCTTCGCATTCTGTATTCTTATAAAAGCACATCCAGCGCTCCAAAAAAAGGCCTCAAGGCTATCTGGATTACACCATTAAGAGCCCTCTCCAAAGAGATAAAACAATCTGCCGAAAGAATTATAAGAGATATGGATTTGCCTTTATCCGTTGGCATTCGATCTGGTGACACCTCCAGTAAAGAAAGGACACAACAGAGAAAAATGATGCCAGACTTGCTGATTACTACTCCAGAGAGTTTACATTTACTTCTGGCATCCAAGAACTACCATACCACATTTAAGAGGTGTTTTGCGGTGGTAATAGATGAGTGGCATGAATTGTTGGGTACCAAAAGAGGTGTTCAGACAGAACTTGCTCTTTCCAGATTAAAAGGTATTTCACAGGATATTACCATCTGGGGAATTTCGGCTACCATTGGCAATCTGGTACAGGCCAGAGAAGTATTACTTGGACCTGAAACGGGTGCATTTAAGAAATCTGTTTTAATCCAGGCTAATCTTAAAAAGAAGATAACTGTCCGGAGTATTATTCCAGATAAAATGGAAACATTTCCCTGGCGTGGCCATTTAGGACTTCAACTGCTGGACAAAGTAATCCCCATCATAAAACAAAGCAAAACTACCTTGTTGTTCACCAATACTCGGAGTCAATGTGAGATCTGGTTTCAAAAAATACTGGAAAAATATCCTGAATTTGCTGGTGAAATTGCTATGCATCACGGTAGCGTTAATAAGGACACCAGAATATGGGTAGAAGAAGCTATTAGAAACGAAAGCCTTAAGGCTGTAGTTTGTACCTCGAGCCTGGATTTGGGAGTAGATTTTGCCCCAGTAGAGACGGTGATTCAAATAGGCGGACCCAAAGGTGTAGCCCGGTTTCTGCAAAGAGCGGGAAGAAGTGGACATAGACCGGGGAAAGAGAGCATCATCTATTTCCTTCCAACACACGCCATTGAATTGATAGAGGCCTCTGCACTTAAAAATGCTGCAAAAAACAAGGCAGTAGAAGACCGTATTCCTTATCTAAACAGTTATGACGTCCTCATTCAGTATTTAGTAAGTCTTGCTATTTCTGATGGTTTTATGCCAGATGAAATTTACAAAGAAGTAAAAGCCACCTTTTGTTATCAGGGCATGCCCCGGGAAGATTGGGAATGGATTTTAAATTTTATTGTTTTGGGTAGTCAAAGCCTGAAAGCTTATGACGAATACAAAAAGGTGGAAGTGGATGACTCTGGCAGATTTCAAATATTTGATAGAAGTTTAGCTATGAGACATCGATTGCAAATAGGGACAATTGTAGGCGATGCTCATATTACAGTTCGCTATCAAAAAGGAGGATATATCGGAACCATAGAGGAATATTTTATTTCCAAACTTAAAACAGGAGATGTATTTACTTTTGCTGGTCGTAATCTTGAATTTATAAGAGTAAAGGGTATGCAAGCTCATGTTCGCAACTCATCCAAGCGAACCTCTAAAGTCCCAAGTTGGATGGGTGGCAGACTTACTTTTTCTGCCCAGATGTCTCAGTTACTTCGAGAGGAATTGTATTCGGCTACCGCTGAAAAAGAGAAGCAATCTAATGAAATCCAGTCTTTAAAACCTATTTTTAGTAAACAGTCTGAAGAAAGTATCGTTCCTAAACCCAACGAATTCTTGATTGAAACCTTTAAAACTTCTGAAGGCTTCCACTACCTCTTTTACCCCTTTGAGGGTCGATTTGTTCATGAAGCAATGGGAAGTCTTTTGGGATATAGAATTAGTCTTCTTCAACCCATTAGTTTCTCACTTGCCTTTAATGATTATGGTTTTGAACT